>CANFED010000073.1 GCA_947445995.1 Oxalobacteraceae bacterium
GCCCCTGCGGTTATTTTTTTCGTAGGCCTTTTGCAAGGCGTCCCAATCGACGCCCTCGTGTTCGGAAAAATGCGCATCTTCCGAGGCGATGATCGCGCGCTTGAGGTTGTTCGAGATGCGGTCGTACGGTACCCATGTGTACTGGATCTTGAAGTCGGGATTTTTTTCGCGCAGCGCCGATTCCTGCTCACGCATGAAACTGGTCGAACCGGGATTGTGGTCAACCCACCACCAGATTTGCAGGAAAAAATACGCCTGGACGGCCAGCACCATGAGCAGCGGCACGACGACCAGCAACAACACGAACTTGCGCAGAGTTTTCATACACCAAGCGCCGCACGCAGATCGACCAGCACACGGGCCGTATCAGGACGCACGCCACGCCAGATCAGGAACGATTCAGCGGCCTGCTCGACCAGCATGCCGAGGCCGTCACGCACCGTCGCACCGTGCTGTGCCGCAAAGCGCAGGAAAACTGTCGGTTGCGCGCCGTACATCATGTCGTAGGCCAGCGTGTGTGGCCCGAACAGGCTACCGGCAATCGGCGGCAACGCGTCGGCGAGGCTCGCTGCGGTCGCATTGATCACGAGATCGAACTGACCATCGAGGGCAGCAAATGTCTGCGCCACAATCGGACCATGCGACGCGAATTGGGCGGCCAGCGCGATGGCCTTGTCGCTACTGCGGTTGGCAATCACCAGCTGCGCCGGTTGCTCTGCCAGCAACGGCAGGATCACGCCGCGCGCGGCACCGCCGGCACCCAGCAGCAAGACCCGCTTGCCCTGCACCGCGACGCCGGCATTGACGACAATATCGGTGACCAGACCGGCACCGTCGGTGTTGTCGCCGAAGATACCGGCGGCATCAAAGCGCAGCGTGTTGACGGCACCCGCGGCCTGGGCCCGTTCGCTCAGCGTCGTCGCCAGTGCAAACGCCTCGATCTTGAATGGCACGGTCACGTTGGCACCCCGACCACCCTGCGCCATCAGCGCACGCACGGTGGCGTCGAAGCCATCGAGCGGTGCCAGCAGTGGCTCGTAGGTCAGGGCCTGATGGGTCTGGCGGGCGAATGCCAGGTGGATGTCAGGCGACTTGCTGTGCCCGATCGGATGGCCGATGACGGCATAACGCTCTGCGGCGCGAGGTGGAGAAAGAGTCAACGGGAGATACCTTAATTGTTGCCCCCGCGGAGTTCTGCCTCAAGCGAGTCTTCACGGGTGAATTTAAAGCGGGTGATGATCTCCCATACATCGTCCTTGTCAGAGGAACGCATGTTGGGCGGGAATTTACCAAACGGTGCCGCGCGTCGCACGATGCGCAGTGCGGCATTGTCGAGTGCCGGGTTGCCCGAGCTACGTTCGACGCGCGGACCACCGTCGCGCTCGTAGATCGTGCCATCCTGATAGACGGGGATGTACAGCACCAGTTCGCCATACAGTTTCTTGCCGTCCTTCTGTGGAAAATTGAAGGTACCCTGCTTTTCAATCCGGTCCTGCAATGCCTTGTAGTACATGGCGTAACCGACTTCACGCGTGTTGGGCGTGATCTGGGTTTTTTTAGGACGCTTGTTGTATTCCTCGATGTTGCGGGAAATTTCGGCTTCGCGCCGGGCAATCGCCTTGCTGCTGTCCTGCAGGTCGTTACCATCCGGTTGCGGTGGCTGCTTGAGTCGTTCGAGATCGGAAAAGGATGGAATGACCAGCGGTGTCGGCTTGTTGATCTGAGCCAGCAATTTCTTTTGCGCCTGTTCAAGTTCGGCAGCCCGCCGCCGGGTTGCCTGCACGCTGTCACCATCCTGGGTGCGGCGCAGGTCCGGCAACGGCGACTTGGTGCGGCCGGACTCGGCGTTGCCACCGCCATCGAGATTGGCTTGCGCCAGCACATCGGCTTGCAGCGGCGGCTTCTTGTGCTTGGCATTGACCAGAATGACTTCCAGACCAGGGTCATCGGGCTTTTGCCGAAGCAGCTCGGGTGCCGTGAAGCGAACCGCCAGCAGTGCGCCATGCACCAGCACCGAAATGGCGATGGCAATGGTCAGGGTAGGATTGCGCAAATGTAGCTTCACGGGCAGTCGCAGAGTGATATCGGGAAGAAATGATTCTACGGTAAAGGTTGCTCTTCGCCGGGGTCGATTCCATCGGCCAGTGGTACGGCGTCGACAATCGTCACCAGATCGGGAGCGATGATGGACTCAATTTCGGCGTCGACCTCGGCATCGACCTCATCGGCTTCTTCATCGACCAGGTCGTCGGCCACTGTCGGCACCACTTCAATGAGCCGCGCCTCGACACTCAGATCAATTTCATCCCAGCGCGCCAGATCCAGCACGACTTGCGTGCCGCGCGGCAGCGCCTGCATACCCGGCAGCTTGATGACCAGCGGCAGATCGGCCAGACGCAGGATTTCATCCTTGAGCACCACCGCCTCCAGCCGCTGCGATGCTTGCTGGGCGAGCCAGCGCAGGCACCAGTAGCGCTCCATGTTCGACTGGAACTCGTTGTAGGCGCCATAGGTCGCATCGAAAGCCGAGACGATGGCGAACAGGTCGGCATCGCGCGGTTTGAACGGTGCCACCAGCGGTGCCATGACGCCGTGCTCGACGCAGGCCAGGATTTGCCATTGGTTGACGAGGTCGGTGTAGCGGCGCAGCGGCGAGGTGCTCCATGCGTACTGGTCGACGCCCAGACCCTGATGCGGTGCCGCGTGCGTGACCATGCGCACTGCCATTTTGGTAGCCCAGCCGCCGCTGCCGCCACCTTGCGCACGATAGATGCCGGGCACGCCGCTGTCGTTCATCAGCTTGCCCCAGGTGCTGTTGGCAAAGATCATCAGTTCGGCGACCAGCTTGTCGAGCGGCGCACCGCGCTTGCGCTTGGCAATCGTGACGACATCGTCATCGACATAAAAATTGAAATCAACCCGGTTGTTCTGTTCGGGCCGCAAGCCGAAGCCTTCGCGCTTGGCCATGCGGCCCTGCTCCAGCACCAGCGCCCATTGCCAGATCAGCGCGATGTCGGCCTTGTGCGGATACTCGCCGGTACCGGCTGCCAGATGTTCTTCAGTGACGAATTCATCGAGCGTGTTGTGGCGCAGGTTGGCGGCGATCGGCACGGCCTCGGCGCGGGTTTCGGTCGAAATCACCGACCAGTCGGCCGGGTTCAGTGTCGCGTACAGCGAGACGGCCGGACAGGTCTTGCCTTCGGCCAGCGTGAATGACTGCACCAGGTCGTCCGGCAGCATCGTGATCTTGTCGCCGGGCATGTACACCGTCGACATCCGTGCGCGCGCTATCGCATCGATTGCGTCGTCGCGTTGGATGCCGAGCGCCGGCGCAGCGATATGGATACCGATACGCACCATGCCGTCAGCGAGCGTCGTGACCGAGAACGCATCGTCGATTTCGGTGGTGGTGACATCGTCAATTGAAAAAGCCTGCACGTCCGCCACCGGCAACTTCGGCGTGGCGGGAATCGTGAAGACCGGGAACGCCAGGCCCTTCGGAAATTGCTCGAACAGGAAGCGCTCGAAGTGCAGCTGCTTGGCCGACTCCAGCCCGCCGCACGCCAGCATCAGGCGCGGCGCAGTCGTTTGCAGTTCGTTGCAAGCTGCTTCCAGCGCCTTGTATTCGAGGCTGTTCTTGTCCGGCTTGAACAGTAATTGTCGTACCAGCGGCCGCATCGATTCGGGCAACACATGCGTCTTGAGTAGCTCGACGTACTGCGCCTGCACGATGGCCTGCTGCTTCTTCTTTTCGATGCCGGCTTGCGCCGCCTTCAGCGCCGTTTCGGGCGCGGCCTTGTAGCGGCCCTTGCCCTTCTTGTAGAAATAGATCGGCGAGCTGTGCAACAGGAACAGCAACCCGGCCGATTGTTCCGGCTGCGGCGCCTTGCCAAAGTATTCGACGGCCAGATCGGCAAAGCCGAATTCTTCTTCGCCGGCCACTTCCCACAGAAAATCGAGATCGATCTCGTCACACACGCCTTTGGCGGCGGCAATCAGCTCTTGCGGTGTCGGGGCGGCGAACTGCAACAGCACGTCGCGCACTTTGACCTTGGTGCGCTTGCCGGACTGCATCTCGACCTGATAGGCCTCGCCGGCTTGCGACATCATCACGCCGGCCTTGAAATCGCCGGATTCTTCAAAAAATAAATTCATCAATCACTTTGCATGGGGAATGGGGACACTCTGCGCGGACCTGGCGCGAGCCGAAATCGGCTAAACCGTTATTGTGCCATTGCCGACAGGTGCAAGCTCAATAATCGCCGGCAAGAAAATTTCGCAGACCAACAGAATGCCGTGCCGACGCCGGTACAGGCAGCGCCGCGCCAGCAAGTCGGGTTGCGGACCGAGCGTCGCGACCAGCCGGCGCATCAGCGGATGGCGTGACGACAGGCGGGCGAATTCCAGCGTGCCGCGCTGCACCAGCGGATCGCCGAACAGCGTGCTGCCGAGTGAGCGCTCACCAAGACTGCCGAACAGCGGCCAGTCGCTTGCCGTCGCCGTCAGCGGCACACTGGTATGCGCAAAAACGACCGGCTGACCATCGCATTCCAGCACCACGTTGCGCTGCTGCACCAGTACCCGGCGCGGCAATTGCAGGATGCACTGCTCGTCGAGCGAGACCGCGCCGCGCGTCTGCCGGACCCGGCGCACCCGGAAATGCCGGCTATGCGCGATCAGCTGTGCCGTCAGCGAACCGGACTCGGTCAACCACGTGCGCCACTGCGGCAACGCATTGAGCGCATTGACATGCGATGACCAGTGCGCGAGGCTGACCTGCGTCAAACCGGCCCCGGCGACTGATCGCAAAATGCCAGTACTTCATCGACGTAATCGGGAAACTCGCTGATGCCGTGATCGCTGCCCTCGATCACGTGCTGCGTTGCGCCCGCATAGTGGGCGACCATCTGATGCCAGTCGAGCACCTCGTCGCCGGTCGCCGCCAGCAACAGGTAGCGTGCTGGCTGCGTGATCTGCACGACCGCGATGGCCTCCAGCTCGTCGATGTACTCGGGCTTGAACTCGAACGGTTCGTCGGAGTGAAAGTGGGTGGTGCTGCCGATGTATTTTTTCAGGTCGTGCAGCGGTGTGATCGCCGGGTTGAGCAGCACGGCGCGGCAACCGAGCTGTTCGGCCAGCCAGGTCGCATAAAATCCGCCCAGCGACGAACCGATCACGCTCAACGTGGCCGGGTCCATGCCAGCCACCAGTTGCTGCGCCAGTGCGATGGCCGCGCGCGGCGAGGCCGGCAATTGCGGGCAAATGAATTCGGCAGAGCGACCGAGTGCTTGCAGCCTTTGCGCCATCACGCGTGCCTTGAATGACTGAGGCGACGAGCGAAACCCGTGCAGGTACAGAATCATCGCGCCACCAGCGCCAGCGCATCCAGGATTTTTT
Source organism: Oxalobacteraceae bacterium (assembly GCA_947445995.1). Taxonomy (GTDB): domain Bacteria; phylum Pseudomonadota; class Gammaproteobacteria; order Burkholderiales; family Burkholderiaceae_D; genus Actimicrobium. Next base: position 5,398 of record CANFED010000073.1, read on the forward strand.
GATGGACGCCACCGAAACCGCCGTTACTCATCACCAGAATCTGATCACCGGGACGCGCCACCGCGACGATCGCCGCGACCAGTTCGGGCAAATCATCAAACGCCTGCGCCTTCTGGCCCAGCGGCGCGAGGGCCTCGGCCAGATTCCAGCCGAGCGCGTTTTTACCATCGCCTTTGGCACCGTAACCGAACACCAGATCGGCTTCGGACAGGCTGCCCGGCAAGGCGTCTTTCATCGTGCCCAGCTTCATGGTGTTCGAGCGCGGTTCCAGCACCGCGAGGATGCGCGCCGCACCGACGACCTGACGCAAGCCAGCCACCGTGGTCGTAATCGCCGTCGGGTGATGGGCGAAGTCATCGAAAACCCGGATCGCATCGACCTCGCCACGCAACTCCATGCGCCGGCGCACATTCTGGAACGCTCCCAGCGAGGCAATGGCCTGCGCAATCGGCACGCCGACATGGCGCGCCGCGGCAATCGCGGCCAGCGCATTCATGCGGTTGTGTTCGCCATTGAGCATCCAGTGCACCGTGCCTTGCGGCTGGCCATTGAAGATGACCGTAAAGCTGCCGTCAGCGTGTTGCTCGATCTGCCAGCCGGTCGCGCTATCGCTACTGCCGCCGAACCATTCGATCTCGCTCCAGCAGCCGCGTCCGATTACCGTGTGCAGTGCGGCTTCGCGCTGATTGACCAGCAGACGTCCAATACGCGGTACGGTGCGCACCAGATGATGAAACTGGGTTTCAATGGCACCGAGGTCAGGGAAGATATCGGCGTGGTCGTATTCGAGATTGTTCAGTACGACGGTGCGGGCGCGGTAATGGACAAACTTGCTGCGCTTGTCGAAAAACGCGGTGTCGTACTCGTCGGCTTCGATGACGAAGAAGGCCGACTCGCCCCCTTCGCCGGCCAGCCGCGCCGAAATACCGAAGTTCAGCGGCACGCCGCCGATCAGGAATCCCGGTGCATAGCCGGCGTCTTCAAGAATCCAGGCCAGCATCGAGGCAGTGGTGGTCTTGCCGTGCGTACCGGCCACGGCCAGCACCCAGCGGTCTTTCAGGATGTGTTCGCCGATCCATTGCGGGCCGGAGGTGTACGGCAGGCCGCGATCGAGGATGGCTTCCATCAGCGGGTTGCCGCGACTGACGACATTGCCGATGACGAACAGGTCGGGCTCCAGCGAAATCTGTTCCGGATCGAACCCTTCGATCAGTTCGATGCCCTGCTCCTGCAACTGGGTGCTCATGGGCGGATAGACGTTGGTGTCACAGCCGGTGACGCGATGGCCGGCTTGTCGCGCCAGGACTGCCAGGCCACCCATGAAGGTGCCGCAAATACCGAGGATATGGATGTGCATGGAAGCTCAACAGATTGGAATGCGTCGATTTTACCCGACGCGCCTGCCACCGAACCGGCAACGAGCGATCAGCGCGGTGGCACGGGCTTTCGGTTATCCTCGTGCCACAACAAAACACCTAACGGAGCCCATCATGCCAAGACAGCCTGCCCTGCCACTGACCCTCAACGACCCGACCCTGCTGCGCCAGCACGCTTACCTCAATGGTGAATGGATCACCGGTGCCAGCAGTTTCGCCGTCACCAATCCGGTGGACGATGCGGTCATCGGGTCCGTGCCCAACCTCGGTCCGGCCGAAGCCCAGCAAGCCATTGATGCCGCCGCCGCCGCCTTCCCGGCCTGGTCGAAAAAGACCGGCAAGGAACGCGCCGCCATCATGCGCAAGTGGTTCGACCTGATGCTGGCCCATGCCGATGATCTGGCCGCCATCATGACCGCCGAACAAGGCAAGCCGCTGGCCGAAGCCAAAGGCGAAGTGATGTACGGTGCCAGTTTCGTCGAATGGTTTGCCGAAGAAGCCAAGCGCGTTTCGGGCGACGTGATGGCCTCGACCTGGAGCGACAAGCGCATGGTCGTGCTCAAGCAGCCGATCGGCGTGTGTGCCTCGATCACGCCGTGGAATTTTCCGATTGCGATGATTACCCGCAAGGTCGCCCCGGCAGTTGCCGCTGGCTGCACCATCGTCATCAAGCCGGCCGAACAGACTCCGCTGTCGGCGCTGGCACTGGCCGAACTGGCGCATCGCGCCGGCTTGCCGGCTGGCGTCATCAATATCGTCACGGCGGATGCCGACCACTCGATCGAAGTCGGCAAGGTCCTGTGTGCCAGCCCGCTGGTGCGCCATCTGTCGTTCACAGGTTCAACTCCGGTCGGCCGCATCCTGATGCAGCAATCGGCCCCGACCGTCAAGAAACTGGCGCTGGAACTGGGCGGCCATGCACCGTTCATCGTGTTCGACGATGCCGACCTCGATGCTGCCGTCGAAGGCGCCATCCAATCAAAATTCCGCAACGCCGGCCAGACCTGTGTCTGTACCAACCGCTTCTATGCGCATGAGTCGATCTATGACCGCTTCGTTGAGAAACTGGCTGCCGGCGCGGCAAAAATCCAGGTCGGCGATGGCCGCAGCGCCGGTGTCGTGCAGGGTCCGCTGATCGACGACCAGGCCATCGCCAAGGTCGAAGACCATGTCCGCGATGCGCTGGCCAAAGGCGCCACCGTCGTCACCGGTGGCAAGGCGCATGCGCTGGGCGGCACTTTCTACGAACCGACGGTGCTCTCGAACGTCACTGCCGACATGAAAATCATGCGCGAAGAAACCTTCGGCCCGGTCGCGGCAGTGGTGCGCTTTTCGAGCGAGCAGGAAGTCGTCGCTGCCGCCAACGATACCGATTTCGGCCTGGCCAGCTATTTCTATTCACGCGATATCGGCCGGGTCTGGCGCGTTGCCGAGGCGCTCGAATATGGCATGGTCGGCATCAACACGGGGTTGATCTCGAATGAAGTTGCGCCGTTTGGCGGGGTCAAGCAATCAGGCCTCGGACGCGAGGGATCGCGCTACGGGATGGATGAGTATCTGGAGATTAAATACCTGTGCATGGGCGGGATTTGATTCTTGGCAGATCAATGACGCGGCGTCATTGAGTGGGGGGCGGTGCAATGCCCCAAAGCCCGTAAGGTGCAATAACCGAAGGGCATTGCACCAAACAATCAGAGCGCCTTCAACGGCACACTGACAATCGCCTTCAACACCCACCGATCACTCGCCGGCGTCAACCCGCGACCCACACCAAGATTGACATCCCACCCGTGGATGTCGGTATCGATGACGCCGAACAGCGTCTGGCTCTGCTGGCTCAAATGACCGAGGTGCCTGACCTGGCCAAAGCCGTTGTAACTCTCCGCCCCCACCTCGTAACCGGCATCGGTCTTGTACGCCAGCTTGGAATCGACGCCGAACGTCGCCGGTCCAGCCACGGGCCCGGAAATTTTCCAGTCGATGTTCGGATTGGCTGCCATCGTCCAGCGCGTGGTGCGGTAACCGATGATGCCCTTGAGCTGGGCATTCCACGGGTTTTCATCGAGGCGGTGCGCGACGCGGCCTACCTCCAGATTCGCACCCCAGAAATACGCTTGTCCCTCGTCTTTCGGCGCGATGAACTTCAGGCGGAGTTTTTCGCCATCGACCGAGGTCATGCCACCAGGACCAGCCGACGTCAGCAGGTAAGCACCAAGATCGAGCGTCGGCGTCAGGCCAACCGAAAATTCCGGCGTCAGGCGAAACACCTTGCCGGGAGCCTGGGCACCCGGATAGTCTGGCGTGCGACTACCCCTGACCACATAGTTGCTGTGGACATCCAGACCAAACGAGCCGGGGGCGTTCATTTCATCCATGTAGACCTGGATTTCTTCGGAAGCGGCGAACGCATGACTGGCGCTGGCACCTAGTAGCAGCAAACCGATCAGGCGGGACAGACGTGTGGTGGCGTGGGAGTGATTCATGGCGAGGCTCTGCGAAAAGGAAGAAGCGGGCAGGCAGAATACTGGTAAGCAGTCTGCCAAGAATGTTAACAAAAATAAATTCCTCCCGCATAGTGCCATCGCGCCGGATTCGGCGCTTTTTCGCGAAATTTCTCTTTAGTAACTTCTACTACCGCCCTCTATAATGCCTTTGCTTAAGCCCGGCACTCCACCATTTCAAGTGACTATTCCATGCGACCCTCCTTTTTTACGCGCCGCCTTGGCCTGATCGCCTTCCTGCTGACCTGCACGACGGCCTTTGCTCAGACACCGACGGCATTGCGAATTGGCGTTGCCCCGCACAGCAGCGCGCGCGTCATTCTCGAGATGTACCAACCGCTGCGCCAGCATCTGGAAAACAGTCTCGGCATGCCGGTCGAGGTCGTGACTGCACCGGACTTCACGGAATTTGCGCGCCGCATGCTGGCCCAGGAATACGACATCGCCATCACCACTGGCCACCAGGCCCGGCTCAGCCAGACCGATGCCGGCTACAGTGCGCTACTGACCTACCGCGCCGACTTTCGCACCGTGGCGCTGGTCGCTGGCAACAGCACCTACAAAACTGCGCTGGACCTCAAGGGCAAGCCGGTACTCGGGCTGTCGTCGACCTCGTTGGTGACGTTGTGGGGCCAGCACTGGATGAAGAATAACGGCAACGCCGAACCGCTGCGCTACGTCAGCGCCTCCGACAGCGTGGCGCGACTGGTGCTGGCCGGCGACGCCGCCGCCGGGTTTATCTCGCTGGCCAATTACCAGAGTCTGGCGCGCGACATCCAGCCGCAATTGCGTTTTCTGGTGATTAGCGATGCGCTGGCCGGACGGGTCTACATGCTCAATAAACGCGACCTGCCGCTGCGCGACAAGATCGACGCTGCGCTATGGAGTTTTGCCGAAACAACGGAAGGCAAGGCCTACTTCCTGAAGTACAAGCTGGAGGGCTATCGCAAGCTCAAGCCGCGCGAGCTGGATGCGATGGAGCCGTACGCCCAGGAAGTCCGCCAAACCCTGCGCTGACCGATGACCAATCCCTTCAAGTCGGTACGCGGTCGCCTGTTACTGGCGGCGATCGTGGTCGAGGCCGTGATGCTGACCTTGCTGGTCTCGAACAGCCTGCGCCTGACCAATAACAACATGCTCGACCAGGTCGAACAGCATTCGCTCCAGATCGCCCCTATCCTGATCGCCGCCACGGTCGCGCCGCTAGCCCAGCGCGATTACGCCACCGTACAATCGGTGCTCGATGAAAGCCTGAGCCAGCGCGGTGTGCAATATCTGGTGGTCATCGACAAGCAAGGCAACCGGGTCGCCAGCAGCGGCTGGCCACTGGCGCGCGCGCTGCCGGTGCCCGACAAGAACTTCAATCTGGCACAGCAAACCGGCAAGCCGGTCTATCACGTCGCGATGCCGATCCGCAGCTACGGCCAGTCCCTCGGTCAATTGCATTTCGGCCTTGACCTGTCGCATATTCTGGTGGCGCGTCGGGCCCTGCTGATCCAGGGTGCCATCATTGCCGGTAGCGAATTGCTGATCTCGCTGGTGCTGCTGATCTTGCTGGGACTGTGGATGACCCGCAGCCTCGGTGCGCTGACCCGCGCCAGCAAGGACGTCACCGCCGGCAACCTGACCCCGGCCAGCGTCAGCGAAGGCCCCGACGAATTCGGCCAGCTCGGCACCGCCTTCAATGCCATGTCGCGTGCCGTCAGCGGACGGGTGGCGGAACTGACGCACGCCAGAGATCAGGCCGAACAGGCCAATTGGGCCAAGAGCGAATTCCTGGCCAACATGAGCCATGAAATCCGCACGCCGATGAATGGCATCATCGGCATGACCGACCTGACGCTGGATACCCGGCTCGATAGCGAACAACGCGAATACCTGACGCTGGTGAAGACCTCGTCGGCGGCCTTGCTGACCATCATCAACGACATCCTTGATTTCTCGAAAATCGAATCCGGCAAGCTGGAACTCGAACAGGTCGAATTCGACCTGCGTGTGCTGCTGGCCGGTACCGTCAAGCTATTGGCGGTCCAGTCGCTACAAAAAGGACTGCATCTCAGTGTCGACGTCGGTGCCGATGTTCCCGGCAGGCTGCTGGGTGACTCCGGGCGGCTGCGCCAGGTACTGACCAACCTGATCGGCAATGCGATCAAGTTCACTGCGCAGGGCGAGATTGCGGTGCAGGTGAAATTGCATGCCGCCAGCGCCAGGACAGTCCGGTTGATGTTCGCCGTCAGCGATCAGGGCATCGGGATCGCCGCCGACAAGCAGGCCAGCATTTTCGAGGCATTCACGCAGGCCGATACCTCGACCACCCGCCAATACGGTGGCACCGGCCTCGGGCTGGCGATTTCAAGTCAGCTGGTGGCGGCGATGGGTGGCACGCTGGGCGTGCATAGCGTGGAGGGAAGCGGCAGCGTTTTCACGTTCGACGTTCCGTTCGTCATCAGCATGCCGGCCAGTTCTGCGCAGTCCTCCGGCGCAAGTCGCGCCCCGTCACCGTCGACCAGTAGCGCAGCGCACAGCCCGCTCTATGTGCTGGTCGCCGAAGACAATCCGGTGAACCAGAAGCTGGCCGAGGCCTTGCTCACGAAATGGGGCCACCGCTTCAGTCTGGCCAGTGATGGCATTGAAGCAGTCGCACTGTCGGCACAACATGACTACGACGTGATCCTGATGGACTTGCAGATGCCGGACATGGGTGGTCTCGAAGCGACGCGCCAGATCCGGGCACGGGAAAAACTGCAGGGCGGGCATCTACCCATCATCGCAATGACCGCCAATGCCCTCAGCGAAGACCGGCAAATCTGTCTCGATGCCGGCATGGACGACTATATTTCGAAACCGCTGGACGTGGCCTTGCTGCTAGCGGCGCTGGACGCCGTTGCGTCCGGCAAGACAACAACCGGGACAACAACCGGGACAACGACCACCGGCTAACCAGCGGCAATCAGTTCACGCCATTGCGAATGCGCATGCGGAGCGCTCCACACATCCAGATGCAACTGCGACAGCACCAGCGGGTCCTGCAATAGCAGGCGGGCTTGCTGCGGTGTCAGTGCGTCCGCACCTTGCTCCAGCGCCGTCAGCGCCAGCGCAGCATGCTCGGCCTGCGCAGTGGCCGGCAAGCCCGGACGCGCAGTCGCGCAGGCACACACCAGCGCATTGAGTTGCGGATCGACGACGGCATCGGCAAAGGTCGGTGCCGGTGCCGTCGCTGCCAGGTAAGCCGTGGTGGCGCGCAGCTCCGGTGGCGGTTTGATTTCTTCGGGAATCACGAACAGGCCAAGGCGTCGCAAGCGGCGTCCCAGCGCCACCCGGCTTGACAGCACCGATAACGGAATCGACAAGGCCAGCGAACCGACGATAGGCATCAGCCACCACAGAAAACCCGGCTCCAGCCAGTACACGCCCGCGCCCCAGACCAGACCGAGCAGCGACTGCAGGCCGTGCTTGCGGACGGCTTCGGCCCAGCTGGTTTCGGTATCGCCACGCGGCGGCGATTTCCAGTGCATTTCCCAGCCGAGAAAAGCCGCCGTCACAAACCGCGTATGAAACAGCATGCGCACCGGTGCCAGCAAGGCCGAAAACACCAGCTCGATCACCATGCCAATGAACAACCGCAGCGTGCCGCCATAGCGCTTCGCGCCTTGCAGCGCGATCAGCAGCACGCTCATCAGCTTGGGCAGGAACAGCAGCGTCGCCGTCGCCGTGAACAAGGCCAGCGCTTTTTCGGGATGCCATTCTGGCCAGGTCGGAAACAGCTGGCGCGGCATCGTGAAGTACTCGGGCACCATCAGGGTATGCGCCGCCAGCATGCCGGTCGACAGTGCCAGAAACAGAAACCACAACGGTGCCGACAGGTAAGCCATCACGCCGGTGGCAAACACGGTGCGGTGCACCGGATGCATGCCGTGCGCCATGAACAGGCGGAAGTTCATCAGGTTGCCATGACACCAGCGCCGGTCGCGCTTGAGTTCATCGAGCAGGTTGGGCGGCATTTCCTCGTAGCTGCCTGGCAGGTCATAGGCAATCCAGACGGCCCAGCCGGCGCGACGCATCAGCGCGGCCTCGACAAAATCATGCGACAGGATATCGCCGGACAAGCCGCCGCTTCCCGGCAGCGGAGCCAGCGCGCAATGGCGCATGAACGGTGCCAGCCGGATGATCGCGTTGTGGCCCCAGTAATGGGATTCGCCCAGCTGCCAGTAATGCAGGCCAGCCGTGAACAGCGGACCATAGATCCGCGTCGAAAATTGCTGGATACGCGCATA
>CANFED010000074.1 GCA_947445995.1 Oxalobacteraceae bacterium
GCTCGGCAAAGGTCGCAAATCGCTGGCGGGACAGACCCTGACAGGACCGTTTGGCGAAGTCATTGCCAACAACATCGTGCCGCCATTGCGCGTGGCCGCGCATTGAGGAGGCAGCGATGACTGCCGTCACCGCCGAGCACGCACCGGCACCCATCGCCGCGTCGCTGTGGCCACGTTTTCTGTTGCGACAACTGGCACCGTGGGCGGTGCCGCTGCTGCTGCTAACGGGCTGGCAAATCGCCGCGCAAAATGGCTGGCTGTCGAGCCGCATCCTGCCAGAACCGCTGGCCGTGGCGAAAGCCTTCTGGGTGCTGGCCGCCTCCGGCGAACTCTGGACCCACGTGCAAAAAAGCCTGTGGCGCGCCAGTACCAGCTTCGCTGTCGGCGGCGGGCTCGGCCTGCTGCTGGGCCTGCTGACCGGCACCTTCCGCACGGCCGAAACGCTGCTCGACACAACGCTGCAAATGGTGCGCAACATTCCGGCGCTGGCGCTGATCCCGCTGGTGATTTTGTGGTTCGGCATCGATGAAATGGCCAAGCTGTTCCTGGTGGCGATCGGCGTGTTTTTTCCGGTGTATCTCAACACCTTTCACGGCATCCGGTCGGTCGACAAGGGTTTGATCGAGATGGCCAGAAGTTACGGCCTGTCGGGCTGGCCGCTGTATCGCGACGTGATCCTGCCGGGTGCGTTGCCATCGATTCTGGTTGGCGTACGTTTTTCGCTCGGACTGGTCTGGGTGCTGCTGATCGTCGCTGAAACCATCTCGGCGCAATCAGGCATCGGTTACATGACGATGAATGCGCGTGAATTTTTACAGACCGATGTCGTGCTGGTCGGGATTCTGCTCTATGCGCTACTGGGCAAGCTGGCCGATGTGCTTTCGCGCGGGCTGGAACGTTACTGGTTGCGCTGGCATCCGGGGTATCAATGACGAAGACAAGGAGGACGTCAACCATGCAACTCCCCGCCGACAGCTCCCGTGGCGTCGCACTGCAAATCCATGCGGTCTCAAAATCGTATGCCGGCCGGCGTGTGCTGAAATCTGTCGAACTGGCGATCCCGGCCGGCCAGTTCGTCGCCGTGGTCGGACGCAGCGGTTGCGGCAAGAGTACCTTGCTGCGGCTGATCGCCGGCCTTGAAACCAGCGACCACGGCAAGGTCAGGATCGGGGAGCCGGACAGCACACCCGAGACCCGCATCATGTTCCAGGACTCGCGCCTGCTGCCGTGGAAAAAAGTCCTCGACAACGTCGCGCTGGGCTTGCCGCAGGGCGCGCTCGCCGCAGCGTCAGCCTTGCGCAAGGTCGGTCTGGAAGAGCGTGCCGGCGACTGGCCGGCGATCCTGTCCGGTGGACAGCGCCAGCGCGTTGCACTGGCGCGTGCGCTGGTCCACGATCCCGATTTGCTGCTGCTCGACGAACCGCTCGGTGCACTCGATGCGCTGACCCGCATCGAGATGCAGCAACTGATCGAAACACTGTGGTGCGAGCGCGGTTTTACGGCAGTGCTAGTGACGCACGATGTGCAAGAAGCCATTGCGCTGGCTGACCGGGTCGTATTGATCGAGGAGGGCCGCATCACACTCGATGTCAGCATCGATTTGTTGCGACCGCGCGCTCGTGGCCATGCCGCCTTTGCCGCGCTGGAAGAACAGATTTTGTCGACCCTGCTGCAGCATCCGTCGTCCGCACCCGATGCAGTGCTTGGCGATATGTCGCTGGCGAAGACGTTCAGCCAGATTGGCTGGGCGATCTGAATTGTTTTACTTTTTCATTACCCACCACGACCCACAAGAGGAATCACCATGAGCATCAAGGCCATCAACGTACGCAACCAGTTTCGTGGCAAGGTCAAAGCCATTCTTGAGGGTGATGTCGTCTCCGAAGTCGATATCGAAACACCGGCCGGCATCGTCACCTCCGTCATCACGACCCGCTCGGTGCATGACCTCGGGCTGGTGATCGGCAGCGACGTGGTCGCGCTGGTGAAGGCGACGGAAGTGTCGATTGCCAAGCTGTGAGGTTGATTCTTTCTAGTTGAATTTGACGTTACCGGTTGTGCGAAGGCGGGCGGTGCAATGCCCTGACTGCCATCACTAAACCGCAGCAAATTCAGGTACGCAGCAATCCCGCCAATTCCTGCAAGCCAATGGCTTCGGCACCGTGGCGCAACGCAAAGCGCTCGGTACCGGGATAAACAACAAAGCGCTGCGTGATGCCAAGGTCATCGCAGGCGATTGCAAAGCCTTTTGCCGGACTCGGTGATGACGAGCGCTTGACCTCGATGGCCATCTCGATCCGGCCACCTTTTTCGAATAGCAGATCCAGTTCGGCACCGGCGTGGGTGCGGTAGTAATACGGCACCCGATTCGGACCAGCAGCGGCGATCAGGTTGTCGATGCAATGACCTTCAAAACTCGCGCCACAGACCGGATGTCCGAGTACGTCGTCCTGCGTTTCCAGTGACAGCAGCGCATGCACGATGCCGCTGTCACGCACATACACCTTGGGTGTCTTGATCAGGCGCTTGCCGACGTTGCCGCTCCACGGGCGCAGTCGTCGCAGCAGTTGCAGGTCGACCAGCAAATCGATGTAGCGATCCACAGTCGGGGTGGCCACGGCCAGTGCGCCGGCCAGTCGCGTCTGCGTCAGCATGCTGCCTTGCTGATGCGCGAGCATGGTCCAGAGCCTGCCGATGGTTTCGGCCGGCAGGCGCGGCGCAAACATCGGCACGTCCCGTTCCAGATAGCTGCGGATGAAGTCGCGCCGCCAGTCCAGGCTGCGCCTGTCGTCGATTGCCAGCAGGCTGTCGGGGAAACCGCCGCGCAGCCAGAGCGTGGCGTCGGCAATGCTTGCGCTACTGGCTTCGCCGACTTCGATCGGGCCGATTCCCATGTAAGCAATGCGTCCGGCCAGCGTTTCGCTGGACTGGCGCATCAGGTCCAGCGAGGCGGAACCCAGCAGCAGGAACTGGCCATTGCGCTGGCCGGCGCGGCGGTTGTCATCGATGATGCCGCGCAAGATTTCAAACACGCCAGGTGCACGATGGATTTCATCGAGGATGACCAGCTTGCCTTGCTGCGCGCGCAGGTAGCTGTCGGCATCTTCCAGCCGCAACCGGTCGGCCGGGCGTTCGAGGTCCAGATACACCGCGCCACCGGGCCAGCCATCGGCGACGGTGCGCGCCAGCGTGGTCTTGCCGACCTGGCGGGGCCCAAGCAGTACGACGGCCGACGTGTGGGAGAGCTTTTCCTGAAGCAACGATAAGGCGGTTCGATTGATCATAGGTTGTTATATTAACGTCTGTCGTTAAGATAACAAGGTAAAAGTGAAGAGTGGCGACTTCTTGACGACGATAATTTTGCTTTTAGAAACATCTTCCTGACCGGCTTATGTGAATCTCAACTATCCACATGCATAAAAAATCGTTTTCGATATTTGCTTACGATGCAATCATCGCGCCTCGATAGTTGGATCGGTAATAACGAGGCGTCAATGACTACTGCAGCAACTTCCCTTCCCGGCCGGGCATCCGCGTTTCGCGTGATGCCCGGCTTTAATTTGTCGCTCGGGTTCACGGTGTTTTACCTGAGCCTGATCGTGCTGCTGCCGTTGTCGGCGGTGTTCCTGAAAACCTTCGGCATGACCTGGGAAGCGTTCTGGAGCGCGGTCAGTTCCGAGCGCGTGGTGGCGTCCTACCGGCTCACGTTTGGCGCAGCGCTGATCGGTGCCTTGCTCAATGTGCTGTTCGGCGGGATCGTCGCGTGGGTGCTGGTGCGTTACGAATTCCCCGGCAAAAAAATTGTCGATGCGCTGGTTGACTTGCCGTTCGCGCTGCCGACCGCCGTCGCCGGTATCGCGCTGACGGCGCTGTATTCGTCGAATGGCTGGCTCGGACGCTATCTCGAACCGCTCGGCATCAAGGTCGCGTTCACGCCGCTGGGCATCATCGTCGCGCTGACCTTCATCGGTTTGCCGTTCGTGGTACGCACCGTGCAACCGGTGTTGCAGGATGCCGAGCGCGAACTGGAAGAAGCCGCTGCCAGCCTCGGTGCTTCGCGCTGGCAAACTTTTATTCGCATCATCATGCCGACAATTTTGCCGGCACTGCTGACGGGCTTTGCGCTGGCTTTCGCGCGCGCTACCGGCGAATACGGTTCGGTGATCTTTATTGCCGGGAACATGCCGATGGTGTCCGAAATCACGCCGCTGCTGATCATCAGCAAACTCGAACAATACGATTACGCTGGTGCCACCGCGATTGCCGCCGTCATGCTGACCGCATCGTTTGTGCTACTGCTGACGATTAACCTGTTGCAAGCCTGGACCCGCAAGCGCGGCCAGACAGAGAGGATCTGAGATGGCCGCGACCCGGATTTCTTCTACCGTCGAACCCGCGTGGATACGCGGGACGCTGATCGGCATCGCGCTGATTTTCCTGACGCTATTTCTGTTCGTGCCGCTGGTGGCGGTATTTGTCGAAGCCTTCAAGAAAGGCTGGGAGACCTATCTTGCGGCAGTCATCGAACCGGACGCCTTGTCGGCGATCCGTCTGACCTTGCTCATTGCAGCGATTGCCGTGCCGCTCAATCTGGTGTTTGGTGTGGCGGCGGCCTGGACGATTGCCAAGTTCGAGTTCCGCGGCAAGAACATCCTGTTGACGCTAATCGATTTGCCGTTCTCGGTCTCGCCAGTGATTTCGGGTCTGATCTACGTGCTGCTGTTCGGTGCGCAGGGCTGGTTCGGACCGTGGCTGCAAGCGCATGACATCAAGATTTTGTTTGCCGTGCCGGGCATGGTATTGGCGACGATTTTCGTGACCTTTCCGTTCGTGGCGCGTGAACTGATCCCGCTGATGCAGGCGCAGGGCAGCGAAGAAGAAGAAGCGGCGCTGGTGCTGGGCGCGTCGGGCTGGCGCACCTTCTGGCATGTCACGCTGCCCAATATCAAGTGGGGTTTGCTGTACGGCGTGATCCTCTGTAACGCGCGGGCGATGGGTGAATTCGGCGCGGTGTCGGTGGTGTCGGGACACATTCGCGGTGAAACCAACACGATTCCGCTGCATGTCGAGATCCTTTACAACGAATACAACTTTGCGGCTGCCTTTGCCGTTGCTTCTCTGCTAGCTGTGCTGGCACTGGTGACACTGGCGCTGAAATCATTCATCGAATGGCGCTTGCAGGAGAGCGGCGCCCATCAACCGGAAGGACATTAATCATGGCGATCGAAGTCAGGAACATCCACAAGCACTTCGGCAATTTCATTGCCCTCGATGACGTGTCGCTCAATTTTCCGGCTGGAGAATTAACTGCACTCCTGGGGCCGTCAGGTTGCGGCAAGACCACGCTGCTGCGCATCATCGCCGGTCTTGAACAGGCCGATCGCGGCCAGGTGCTGCTCGATGGCGAAGACGCCTCGGCGCGCCACGTGCGCGAACGCCAGGTCGGCTTTGTATTCCAGCATTACGCGCTATTCAAGCACATGACCGTGTTCGAGAACATCGCCTTCGGCCTGCGCGTGAAGCCGCGTGCAACACGTCCGTCCGAAGCGCAGATCCGCGACAAGGTCAAGAGTTTGCTGGAGCTGGTACAGCTTGACTGGCTGGCCGATCGCTTTCCGCCGCAGCTTTCGGGTGGTCAGCGCCAGCGTATTGCCCTGGCGCGTGCTCTGGCGGTCGAGCCGCGTGTGCTGCTGCTTGATGAGCCGTTCGGTGCGCTCGATGCCAAGGTACGCAAGGAGTTGCGCCGCTGGCTGCGCCGCCTGCACGACGAACTGCAGGTGACCAGCATTTTTGTCACGCATGACCAGGAAGAGGCACTCGAAGTGGCCGACCAGATTGTCGTCATGAACAAGGGCGTGGTGCAGCAGATCGGTGCGCCGAAAGATGTCTACAACCATCCGGCTTCGCCGTTCGTCTACGGATTTCTTGGCAACGTCAACCTGTTCCAGGGCCGCGTGCATGAGGGCGTGCTGGAATCTGGCGGCGTCACCTTCGATGCGCCCGATCATGCGCTGGCGCAGGATGCTGCCGGGGTCGGATTCGTGCGTCCGCATGACATCGAGATCGACCGGTATGTGGCGGGTGCCGAAGGCATCGTCGCGACCTTGCGGCGCGCCCATGCGATCGGTCCGCTGGCCCAGCTTGATCTCGAACGCGACGACAACGGCGAGATGATCGAGGCGGTGATGTCGAACGAGCGCTTTATCCAGCTCAATCTGAAAGAAGGCGAGACGCTGGTGCTGCGGCCAAAGCGCTTGCGCGTGTTTGTCAACGAACCCGCCAATCAAGCGATCGACGAGTCGCTATGAATTTCCAGCAACTGCGTTCGATCCGCGAAGCCACCCGTTGCGGCTTCAATCTGACCGAAGTGGCCAATGTACTGTTCACGTCGCAGCCCGGCGTGAGCCGGCAGATCCGTGAACTCGAAGACGAACTGGGCGTCGAGATTTTTCAGCGTAACGGCAAGCGCCTGACCGGTCTGACCGACCCCGGCAAGGGCATTCTCGCGATCGTCGAACGGTTGCTGATCGAAGCCGACAACCTGCGTCAGGCCAGCGAAGAATATGCCGAAAAAAAGACCGGTACGCTGACGGTAGCAACTACCCACACGCAGGCGCGCTACGTGTTGCCGCGCGTGGTGCAGGCGTTCCGCACGGCCTTCCCGGAGGTCCGCATCGCCTTGCAGCAAAGTTCGCCCGAACATATCGCCGAATGGGTGTTGTCGGGCAAGGCTGATGTCGGCATCGCTACCGAAGGGTTGAGCCAGTTCGACGAGCTGGTGTCATTCCCTTGCTACGCGTGGAATCATGCAATCGTGGTACCGGACGGTCATCCGTTACTGGACTTGCCAAGCGTGTCGTTGCACGACTTGGGCGCGTATCCGCTGATTACGTACGACATCGGATTTACTGGGCGCGGCCATATCGATGACGCTTTCCGGCAAGCTGGCATCACCACCGACATCGTCCTCACGGCAATGGATTCGGACGTGATCCAGCAATATGTCGCGCTCGGCATGGGCGTGGGTATCGTCGCTTCGATGGCGATCGAGGCTAGTCAGCGCAACGGCCTCAAGACGATGTCGGCGAGCCATCTCTTTGCACCCAACGTAACCCGGCTGGCCGTGCGGCGCGGCGCTTACCTGCGCACTTATACGCGTGATTTCATCCTGAAATTTGCGCCTGACCTGACGCTGGCTGATATTGATGAGGCGATGAAGCACGGGGGGTGATGTTGGCTTATTCTTCAGAAAATCTGCTATGTGTGCATGCCAATATGACTTTGATTGCATGTAAGCGCTCACTCAGAGGCGTGATTGCGCCGTTCCTTGATGTCACATAAACCAGAGCGCAGCGGGTTGCTGGCGAAGTGAATTTTCCAGAGGCGAGGGGTGAGTTGATGCACCTTGGACGCTAGCTGTTGCGCCACGCGCTGCAGCACATCAACAAGGCAGTTTTGCCTGGTACTTCCTGAACAAGACATTCTCTACACGGTGTGTAGAGAATTAAGCTGGAAATTTGCGCCTGAGCTGACGAGGGCGGGTATGTCGCCAAAATCAGAGAGGACGTATTTCTTGATTTCTCTAAAATCAGGTTTTGCGCCATCTAAAACAATGACTTTTCGGTTCATTCTTCCGCATCCATCTCTGCAAAGAAGGAGTCAGCTTCCTGATAGTGGCCTTGTTCAAATTCCCTTCTTCCGAGCGCGATGAGCTTCAGCATCGCGAACGTCGCTTGCTGGCGCTCATATTCGTGAATGTTCATGACGACCATCTTCGGTTCGCCATTCTGGGTAATGATGAGAGTCTCGGTATTGATTGCTAGCTCCTTCACAATATCTGCCGCGTTGGATTTGAGGTAGGAAATAGGCTTGATGCTGGCAGCGAGGCTCATCGTGTCGACTCCTATAGTTTCTTTGGTCGGCTTGTTATGGGCTGAATTTGGCCGGCAGGCTATCTCGGTTCCCATCGAATCCAAGTAGATTGCCGAGCCAAGGTAGCGCATGCGCAGTGTGAAGACCGATCGCTATTGCCCGGGATTCGTGATCTCCTTGTGGATCACATTGATCGCAGCGATGACTTCATCGCTGAGCACGACCGTATGTGCATCGATGTTTTCCTTCAGTTGCGCCAGACTCGTCGCGCCAATGATGGTCGAGGCAACGAACCAGCGCGAGTAACACCATGCCAGTGCCAGCGCCGCCGGTGTCATGCCGTGTTCGGCAGCCAGGTCGGCATAGCGGCGTGCGGCTGCCACGACGGTCGGGCGCAAATAGCGCGGGCTCCAAGTTGGTGGAAACAGCGTCAGGCGGCCGCTGGCTTTGGCATCGCTCAGATATTTGCCGGTCAACTGGCCGAAGGCGAGCGGGCTATAGGCCAGCAAGCCGACCTGCTCGTGGAAGCAGACTTCGTCGAGCGCGCCTTCGAAACTCCGGTTGGCCAGATGGTAGCCATTCTGGATCGAGACAATGCGTGGCGTGCTGTGCAGCTCGGATTGCTTGATGAACTCGCTGACGCCCTAGGCACTTTCATTGGACACGCCGATCTGGCCGATCTTGCCTTCCCGGACCAGTTCGCCGAGAACGTCGAGCGTTTCGGCGATCGGCGTGCAGGGACGCTCGGCATCCGGATTGAATGACAGCTGGCCGAATATCGGCACGTTGCGACTCGGCCAGTGCAACTGGTACAAATCGATCCGGTCGGTTTGCAGGCGCTGCAGGCTGGCATCGACGGCAGCGCGAATATTGACGGCATTGAGGTCGCTCTTGCCGCCGCGTATCCAGTGCATGGCTGGATTCGGACCGGCAATTTTGGTGGCCAGCACGATGTCGTTGCGACGGCCGGATTTTTTCAGCCAGGTACCGATAAAGCGTTCGGTTGACCCTTGGGTTTCGGCGCGTGGCATGACCGGATACATCTCGGCAGCATCGATGAAGTTGATGCCGCGTTCGAGCGCGTAATCGAGTTGCGCGTGCGCTTCGGCTTCGCTGTTCTGTTCACCAAAGGTCATCGTGCCAAGGCAGATGGGTGTCACCTGCAGGTTGCTATTGCCAAGCCGGATTTTTTTCATGACTTCCCTTTGAGGGCGCTGGCGCATTCGCGTACCAGTGCCGGACCGCGATAAATCAAACCGGTGTAGAGCTGGACCAGCGCTGCACCGGCATCCTGTTTTTCTTTTGCATCCGCACCCGAAAGAATGCCGCCGACACCGATGATCGGCACCGTGTCGCCGAGTTCGGTTTTCAAGGCACGGATCACGGCAGTCGACAAATCCCTGACCGGCGCGCCGGACAAGCCGCCAGCTTCGTCGGCATGTGCCATGCCTTTGACGGCGTCGCGGTTGGTCGTCGTGTTGGTGGCGATGACGCCATCGATGCCATGACGCAGCAGGGCGGCGGCGATGGTCTTGATCTGCTCGGAATCGATATCCGGCGCGATCTTCAGCGTCAGCGGTACGTAGCGGCCATGCTGGTCGGCCAGTCGGCGCTGAGCCGTCTTGAGTTGCGACAGCAAGGCATCGAGCTCATCGGCACCTTGCAGCTGGCGCAGGTTCTTGGTGTTGGGCGACGAGATGTTGACCGTCACGTAACTGGCGTAGGGATAGACTTTTTCGAGGCAGATCAGGTAGTCGTCGGCGGCACGTTCGATTGGCGTATCGGCATTCTTGCCGATGTTCAGACCGAGGATGCCGGTCTTTTCCTGATAAAAACGCGAGGCTTGCACGTTGCGCACGAAGGCGTCTGCGCCGCCATTGTTGAAGCCCATGCGGTTGATCAGCGCATTGGCTTGTTGCAGGCGGAACATGCGCGGCTTGGGATTGCCCGGTTGCGCACGCGGCGTCACGGTACCGACTTCAATGAAGCCGAAACCGAGTGCGGCAAGGCCATCGATGTAAGCACCATCCTTGTCGAGGCCAGCGGCCAGTCCGACCGGATTGGGAAAGCGCAAACCCATGACCGTGCGCGGATCGGCAGCGGGTTTCGCCATGAGGCGGGTCAGGCCGAAGCTGGCAGCGCGGCGCAATGCTGGCAGGGTCAGGTTATGGGCCGTTTCGGCATCAAGCGAAAAGAGCAGCGGGCGGGTGGCAGCGTAGAGAAGTTTGTCGGACACGGCAATAGATTAGGGAGAGTGAGTGGACGTCAAGAATACTGCGCAGGGACTGGTGTGGCCTAGAGCCTCGCCCAGACTCCCAGTCGCAGTGCTTCCAGCGGTTTGAAGTTGATCTTGTACGCCATCTTGGGACTGGCTTCGATCCAATAGCCCAGATAAACGTAGGGTATGTCCAGCGTGATGGCCTGTTCAATTTGCCACAGCACGTTGTAGGTGCCAAATGACATGCCTTCGATATCGGGTTCATAAAATGTATAAACCGAGGACAGGCCATCGTCGAGGACATCGATGATGCTGACCATGCGCAGCGTGCCGTCGTTTTCACGGAATTCGACCAGGCGCGTATTGACTTTGCTTTGCAGCAGGAACTGCGCGTACTGATCGCGACTGTCCTGGTCCATGCCGCCGCCGGCGTGGCGCGCGGCCTGGTAACGCAGGTACAGGTCATAATGTTCGGGGCTGTAGGCGAGTTTGGTGACGGCGATGGTCAGGTGCTGGTGCTGCGCCCAGGCGCGGCGCTGGCTGCGGTTGCGATGGAAGGCGGCGACGTCGACGCGTACCGGCGTGCAGGCCTGGCAACCATCGCAATACGGGCGGTAAGTGAACACGCCACTGCGCCGGAAGCCGGTCTTGACCAGCTGCGAATAGACATCCGCATTGATCAGATGCGACGGTGTCGCGACCTGTGAGCGGGCTTGCCGATCACTCAGATAACTGCACGGATACGGTGCCGTTGCATAAAATTGCAAGGTAGAAAACGGCAGGTCTTTAAGATGCGTCATCGTCGTTCGGCCCTGTTCGCGTTACCGCCAATGATAAATTGACTGGTGCCCAGTGTTCGATCTGCGGTTGTGTGATGGCGTCGCGCAGATGCTGGATGAATGTCGCACGGCTAATTGGCGCGGCCCCCAGAGAAGCCAGATGGGCCGTTTCCTGCTGGCAGTCTATCATTGAAACTGCCTGGCTTTTCAGGAAGCTTACCAGGTGGGCGAGGGCGATCTTGGACGCATCGGTGACGCGCGCAAACATCGATTCGCCATAAAACATGCGACCGATACTGACTCCGTACGCACCACCGACCAGGATGCCATCGCGCCAGACTTCCGATGAATGGGCATAGCCGAGTCGATGCAAGCCGCAGTACCCCGCGACGATCTCCTCGCTGATCCAGGTTCCTGGCCCGTCGCGGCGCGGCGCTGCGCACGCGCGCATGACCTCTTCGAAGGCGGAATCGAAGCGGACTTCCCAGCGACTGTCGCGACCGATCTTGCGCAGGGTTTTTTTCAGGCTGGCGGACACAATGAACTGCGCCGTGTGCAACACCATGCGTGGATCGGTACTCCACCACAGAATCGGCTGGCCCTCGGAAAACCACGGAAAAATGCCATGCCGGTAGGCTTCCAGCAATCGCTGCGGTGACAGATCGGCACCTGCCGCGAGCAAACCGGCCGCGCCGTCGGCTTCGACTAGCGCCTGTTCGACATCCGGAAACGGGTCATCGTGATCTAGCCAGGGGATATTCAATATCGCGCCGTCCTGTTAGTTGGTACGCATCGGCTTGAGGATGTCCTGTGCATGGAAGCCAAAACTGCCACCTTCCCGGACCTTGCGCATGTCCTTAAAAAATAGCTCCAGTGTCAGGCTGACTGTCGGAAAGGCGATTTCCTCCCACGGTATCGTTGCCTCGGTAAATAACTGCACTTCGAGACTTTCGATGCCGGCGGCATAGTCCAGGTCCAGCAGCGTGGCGCGATAGAACAAATGGACTTGATGCACATGCGGCACATTCATCATCGTGAACACGTCATGCAGTGCGATGCGTGCACCGGCTTCTTCTTCCGTTTCGCGCTGCGCACCTGCTGAAGTGGTTTCCGCATTTTCCATGAAGCCGGCTGGCAGGGTCCAGTAGCCCATGCGTGGTTCAATGGCCCGGCGGCAAAGCAGCACCTGCGTGTCGCCGTCCTGGTCCCATATCGGAATGGAGCCAATCACCAGTTTTGGATTTTCATAATGGATCACGCCACATCCGGAGCACACATACCGTAAACGGTTATCGTCGGGAGGAATCATCATCGTGACCGGTTGCGCGCATTCGGAGCAGAATTTCATGGCTTGTCGCTTAATGAGTAGGGGGAATGCATGGGTGGGTTCCGGCCCTGAAAGCAAGCCGCCATAGAGTGTATCACCGCAGAATCCGCGCTGAAGTCGTTGCGCTATCGGGTGATACGCTGTATATTCCATCGAATCAGACGCGGGGTGGAGCAGTCTGGCAGCTCGTCGGGCTCATAACCCGAAGGTCACAGGTTCAAATCCTGTCCCCGCAACCAAGTCTCTTTCAGTAGTGCCAAGCCAAAACACAATAAACATTCCCGCCCATTAACCATCTCCCTGGTATGGGTGCCGGAAAGCAAGATCAACAGGTTCTCTGACCGTGCAGTCATATCAAATGATTGCGGTTGAATATAAAAATTTCTACACGCTCACACGATAAAAAAGCCGGACAACAATTATCAATGAATACCGCTGAGGCTAAAAAAGTCCTCGAAACAGCTCTCTTGTGCGCCCACGAGCCCTTGTCGGTTCCTGCGCTGAAGAAGCTGTATGTCGATCCGGATGGTCGCGGTGACGAAGTCGGCGCCGACACTGTCCGTTCACTACTAGAGCAATTGCGGATGGACTGGTCCGGCAAGGGAATCGAACTGGTCAGTCTGGCGACAGGCTGGCGTTTCCAGAGTCGCCCGGAAATGAAAATTTATCTTGAGCGACTTCACCCGGAAAGGCCGCCAAAGTATTCGCGTGCGACGCTCGAAACCTTGGCCATCATTGCTTACCGCCAGCCTGTGACGCGTGGCGACATCGAAGAAATCCGCGGTGTCGCAGTCAATTCGCTGACGATCAAGATGCTCGAAGAGCGCAACTGGGTCGAGGCCATCGGACACCGTGACGTGCCGGGGCGTCCGGCGTTACTGGCGACGACCCGGCAGTTTCTGGATGACCTGGGTTTGGCGTCACTGGACCAGATGCCGCCGCTGCAGCAGGCGCTAAAAGGTGCCGAGCAGGAGGGCTTGCTGGAGCAGATTCAGAGTCTCGACGCCGGCCTGAAATCCTGGATGGAGCGAGACGGAGCAGTCCGGCTTTCCGTAGTACCGCAACCCGAATTAACCTTAGCACCGGCAGCGTCATCGGGGCAGGTCGCAGTTCCTGACGATACGCATGTCCCAGTCCCGATGGCCGACACCTCGTCGGTCGAGAACAATAAAGAATCCAATAATGAATCCGCCTAAGCCTAACGACGACAGCCCGATCGATGTCACCCCTGCTGCATCAGCCGAACCAAAGGTGCCGCGCAAGCGTGCGCCGCGCGCAAAGGCGGCGGTGCCGGTTGTGGCA
>CANFED010000075.1 GCA_947445995.1 Oxalobacteraceae bacterium
GCGTTGGCGGTACCGGTGTCATCACGCTGTGGCTGCAAAAAAAGCGCGGCATCAACGCCGGGCGCAGTCAGGTCATCATCGACACCGTCATCCTGCTCGTGGCAATGACGGTGATTGCACCGAACCGTCTGGCCTGGTCGGCGCTGAGTGCTTTTTCGATGAGTGCGATGGTGATCGCGTGGCATCGGCCGGGTCGGTATATCGGGTATTGAACATGTAGTGATTGAGGACCACGTCACTATCTGATATCGGGAAACGCAACGTCGAAGAATGCCTGATATCGATAAGCACACGCTCCCAAGGCGCGACACCGTACAGACCGGTATCTATTAAAACCGGTAAGTTGCGTTGCATTCCTCTCCAGAATTCCCCATGGCGATGCCGCGCTGACTGCCACACCAATCGTGCCCGCGCGGCATCCTCCACGGCGATTCATCACCAGATATTGTCAGGAGTTATACATGAAGCCTTATGTCATTTGCCACATGATGTCGTCTATCGATGGCCATGCCCTCACGGACGGCTGGGACCGCCCATTTACAAAGAATGCCGGTGCGCTGTACGAAACGCTGGCCCAGCAATTCAAGTTTGATGCCTGGATCTGCGGCCGCGTCACGATGCAGGAAATTGCTCACGGCGACGGTTATCCGGCAGGCCTGGCCACCAAGCCTGTCCCGCGCACCCATCATTTCGCCAAAAAGGATGCCACCTGCTACGCGGTTGCCATCGACCCGCACGGCAAAGTCGAATGGAAAAGCAACCAGGCACTCGACTCGCATGTCGTCGCCGTAGTCACCGAAGCGGTCGCTGATGACTACCTCGCCTATCTGCAATCGATCAATGTCTCGTACATCTTCGGCGGCAAAACCGAGATCGATCTGGCCAAGGTCGTGACGATTCTCGCCGACGAACTCGGTACCCAGCGTCTGATCGTCGAAGGCGGCCCGCATGTCAGCGGCTCGTTCGTCAACGCCGGACTGGTCGACGAAGTCAGTGTCCTCATCCTGCCGCTCATCGATGGTCGCGGTGAACATCCCGCCTCGTTCGAAGTCACGACACAAACCTGGACCAACCCGACTTACCTGACGCTGGCTTCGGCCGAGATCCAGGACGGCGGCAGCGTCTGGCTGCGCTACAAAAAACAGTAAGAGTGCGCCAAGCCGGCCCGCCTCGGGCCGGTTATGCCATCAGCTTGACCATCTCCCGATACAAATCCGCCTTGCCTTCGAAACCCAGTCCCGGCAATTCCGGCAGAAGAATGTGACCGTTCTCGACCTTGACGCCATCCGGAAAACCGCCATACGGCTGGAACAGATCCGGATAGGATTCATTACCGCCCAGCCCCAGACCGGCGGCGATATTGAGCGACATCTGATGGCCGCCATGCGGAATGCAGCGCTTGGCCGACCAGCCGTGTTCGCGCAGCATGTCCAGCGTACGCAGATATTCGACCAGCCCGTAACTCAGTGCGCAATCGAACTGCAGCCAGTCCCGGTCGGCGCGCATGCCGCCGTAACGAATCAGGTTGCGCGCATCCTGCATCGAGAACAGGTTTTCACCAGTGGCCATGGGGTTCGCGTAGTAATTGCGCAGCGTCGCCTGCAATTCGAAATCGAGCGGATCGCCGGCTTCTTCGTACCAGAACAGGTCGTACTTCGACAACGCCTTCGCATAGGCAATCGCGGTATCGAGATCGAAGCGCCCGTTGGCATCGACCGCCAGCTTCTGGCCATCCTGCAGCACGCTCAGCACGGAATCGATGCGGCGCAAATCTTCGTCCAGCGACGCGCCGCCGATCTTCTTTTTGACGACCGTGTAGCCACGGTCGATGTAGCTGCGCATCTCGTCCTTGAGCTGGTCGTGGCTCTGGCCCGGATAGTAGTAACCGCCGGCGGCATACACAAAAATATTCCGGTCCGGCGTGCCATTGCCGTAGCGATCTGCCAGCAACTGGAATAACGGCTGGCCGGCGATCTTGGCCACCGCATCCCAGACCGCCATGTCGATGGTGCCGATGGCGACCGAGCGCTCGCCATGGCCGCCCGGCTTTTCGTTGGTGAACATGCAGTTCCAGATCTTGTGCGGATCGAGGTTGGTGCCGCTGTCATCAACCAGGCTGGCGGGATCGGCTTCGAGCAGGCGCGGGATGAACCGTTCGCGCATCAACTTGCCCTGTCCATAGCGTCCGTTGGAATTGAAGCCGTAGCCGATCACCGGTTTGCCGTCGCGGATGACATCGGTGACGACCGCCACCAGGCTCAGCGTCATCTTGCTGAAGTCGATGTAGGCATTGCGGATGGGGGAGCTGATCGGGATGGTCTTTTCGCGGATGTCGACGATTTTCATGCGGGGTCTCCAGAAGGGAAGTCGCTGTTTTCAGCAGAGGTGGTCAGCTTACTCTTCAAAGTCATTGCTACAATTCACCGCAATTAAATCCATTATTAACTTCAAGTGACCATTGAAACCGCACCCGAGCTGGCTTTTTTTGTCCAGCTGGCCAGACTGGGCAGCCTGTCTGCCACCGCACGCGAGCTGGGCATCACGCCGCCCGCCATCACGAAACGCCTGATGCTGATGGAGCAGCGCCTTGGCGTGCGACTGGTCAACCGGACCACACGTCGTATCAGCCTGACCAGCGAGGGCGAGATCTATCTGACGCACGCGACGCACATCCTTGGCAGCATCCGCGACATGGAAGAATCCGTTTCCAGCAGCCGGGCTGCTCCTAAGGGTTTGCTGCGTGTGAACGCCACGCCGGGATTCGGTCGCCTGCGCATTGCGCCGCTGGTATCGCAGTTTGCGCATGCCCATCCGGAAGTCGAAGTGCAATTGCAGCTGACTGACCGGCCAATCAGTCTGGTCGAAGAAGCCTACGACCTGGCGATCCGCTTTGGCGAATTACCCGACACCCGGCTGAGCGCACGCAGGCTGATGGCAAACCGGCGCTTCCTGTGCGCGTCACCGGCCTACCTGAAAAAAGCCGGCGAACCGCAAACTCCCGCCGAACTGCACCGCCACCGCTGCATCCTGCATCGCCAGAACGATGACGTGTACGGTACCTGGCGCCTGCATAAAGGCAGCAAGGTGGAACTGGTCAAGGTCCGGGGCGCGGTCTCGAGCAACGATGGCGATGTGGTGTTGAACTGGGCGCTGGATGGACACGGCATCGTGCAGCGCTCGGAATGGGATGTTGCCCGTTACCTCGCCAGCGGTCGGCTCAAGGAAGTCATGCCGGCGTATTCGCTGCCGTCAGCGGATCTGCACGTGTACTACCTGAGCCGGCGCAACCAGCCGGCGAAAGTGCGCGCGTTCATTGATTTTCTGGTGGCCGAATTCGGGGGGTGATACGGAGATCGCGAGCTTAGCCGGTGCAATGCCCTCCGGTTATTGCACCGAATGTCCTGATGCAGGTCGTAGGGTACCCGTGGTAACGGTCAATTCGGGGTTGGGTGGTGCATTCGCGTGGGCACGATGAGGCAGTGCCCACCCTACGAATTATCGGGGGCGGCTAGTGGCGCATCTGATGCAGATAGCCATCCGCGCCTTGCGGAGTTGCCGAGCTCAGACGGTGCAATGCCCTGATGCAGGTCGTAGGGTGGGCACGGCATGTTGTGCCCACGCGCGCGTCCCAGTGGTTCCAGCCCATTACCAACCTGGCGCGCAGTAAAACACGCCCACATCCATCGCTTCAGCTAGACTGATCACCCTTTCCCGCCAGCCCCACTACCGCACACCATGTATATCCAACCCGTCGTCATGATGGACTTCGAAACCACCGGCATGAGTCCCGCACTGGGCGACCGGGTGACCGAGGTCGCCGCGTTGCGCATTGTCGGCGGCGTCGTGGTCGAGCGCTTTGTCTCGCTGATCAATTGCGATGTCCGGATCTCGCCCTTCATCAGCCAGCTCACCGGCATCACGCAAGCGATGGTCGATCGCGCACCGCCAGTCGAACAAGTCATGCCGGAGCTGGTGCGCTTCATCGGCAACGACGCGCTGGCCGCCCACAACGTCAGCTTCGATGAAAAATTCCTGCTGGCCGAGAGCGCCCGTCTGGGTATCGTGCCGGCCCACGCCGGCGTCATCTGTTCGGTCAAATTGTCGCGCCGCGTCTTTCCCGGTTTGCGCAGCTATGCATTGGGTGCGCTGGCGAGTTCGCTGGGCATCCGCTTCAATGGCAATGCCCACCGCGCCGAAGCCGATGCCGAAGTCGCCTCGGCCGTGATGTTGCATATCGCTACCCATCTGGGTGAGCGCTACGGCATCCGCGAAGTCGATCCGCGATTTCTGCAACAGATCAACCGGCTCACGGCAGCAAAAGTACCGGCGTTTTTGCAGCGACCAGCAGGCCCCGCCAGCACTCAGGCGACCGGCACTGCGCGCCGCAAAAAGTCCAGCATCATCTAAGATTTCCTCAACTCATTGGAAACACGTTGCTCATGTCACTCACACCGGACCACCAGCCCTCCACCACCAAGCCTGGCCCACTGGCCGGAATAACGATTATTGAATTAGCTGCGATCGGACCCGTTCCGTTTGCCACCCATTGCTTGCAGCAAATGGGCGCGCGCATCGTCGTGGTGGATTCGCCGGCCAATCGCGGATTGGGATTGCCGCTGGCTGCCAGTTTTGATTATCTTGCCAGCGACAAGGAGCATGTAACCATCGATCTGAAGACCGAAGACGGACCGGCGCACCTGTTCGACCTTTTGCGCCAGGCCGACGTGCTAGTCGAAGGTTTCCGGCCCGGCACACTAGAACGCCTGTCGCTGTCGCCCGAGGTGATTCATGCCGCGTTCCCGGCGCTGGTCATTGGTCGATGCAGCGGTTGGGGCAGCCAGTCCGGGCGGGCGACCACCGCTGGCCATGACATCAACTATCTGGCGCTGTCGGGCGCACTGGCAGCGATCGGTCCGGCCGGCAAGCCGATCCCGCCGCTCAATCTGATTGGCGACTTTGGCGGCGCGGGCATGCATCTGGTCACCGGCATCCTGGCGGCGCTGCTCAGCCGCAGCAAGAATGGCGACGGCACCGTCGTCGAGACCAGTATTTACGAGGGCACGACCTCGCTGATGACGATGATCTACGGACTGGCCGATGCCGGGCAATGGCGTCCTGAAAGGGAAGCCAATATCCTCGATGGCGGTG
Source organism: Oxalobacteraceae bacterium (assembly GCA_947445995.1). Classification (GTDB taxonomy): domain Bacteria; phylum Pseudomonadota; class Gammaproteobacteria; order Burkholderiales; family Burkholderiaceae_D; genus Actimicrobium. The sequence goes on from CANFED010000075.1 coordinate 5,149, forward strand.
CGCCTTACTACTGCTGCTATCAAACCTCGGATGCTGGCTGGATGGCCGTCGGTGCCATCGAACGAAAATTTTTCACGGCGTTTGTTCGCCAGATTGGCGCTGACGAGATTGATCTGGAGCGCCAGAATGATCAAAGCTACTGGCCTGAAATGCAGCAACTGATCGCAAAAAAAATGCTTCAGCGGACCCGGCAGGAATGGGATCTAGTCTTTAGGGAGTCTGATTGTTGTTGTACGCCGGTACTGGGAATGGATGAAGCGCGGACGCATGAGACGACCTTCTCGTCGTTCAATGGCGCTGTGCCGAATAATCCCATTTCTTTCATTGAAAAGATTGATTCTGCGAATGGAACGTAAAATCCGGCGATCGCATTTTCATTATCAGCGCATTTGAATGCGTTACTGCCTACGCAGAACTTTACGTCTGCCAATATCCGGAGATTCGGCCTGCTGTCCGAAGAAATAAAAAGAAATCACATTCCGCTGCGAAAGAAATATGAGAAATTCTGGGCGGAATTACTTCATCGTTGCAATGGCAATTTGAACCAGACGAGAAATTTTAATCTGGTGCGATTTTTTATTACTGGCGCAATGAAGGCAACACTGAAATGGTTTCAACCGGGCAAAGCGAGTATCTCGGATATCGCTGCGGAATTGACGGCGTTATTACTGGATGGCGTACTGAAAAAAGAATAAAAATCTCTCCGTGAGAGCCTCTCACAACCCGTTGGTCGGAAACACAGGCTCCGGCAAAAAACCAACTCCGACAGTGCCACCGAATCCATCAGCAACAGCCGACACCGCGACGCCGCAAACCACTCGCGCTGAAACAGACCCAGCGCTGATGCGGTCTTCGGCGGGTATCAATCCCGCAGATCATCATCCTGAGTCCAATCAGATGCGGTCGGCTTTGCTGACACTGGGAGACCCGCAATCCATTGCAGGTGATGAAACCGTTGTCGATACCGAAGCGACACAGTCATCGGTCAGAGCAACCCCAGCGTTTCAAGCGCACTTGATAATTCAGTCGTAAAGAGCAGTGCCGCGCCGTCATCCCGACCGCTAATCAACACAAATGGCGTGCCGTCTGCGCTGGTGCCGCGATGGGCAATCTCGAGGCCTTCCTCGATGCTGGTTTCGGTGATGGTTGCGGTGGCGAGGAAGTCGGCGGCTTCTTGTCTGGAGAGTGATTTCATGGGGCTTCTCGAATTGGGTTAAGTGATTTGAAGCGGTCGGCTTGCCACATCGTAGGCTGCAATAGCCGCAGGGCATTGGCGAGTGTTTCCAGTTCGCGCGTGTGGACGCACGATGCCGTGGCCACCCCGAAAAAAAAGCCGACTGGTTAAGTCGGCTTTTTTCAAACAACATCCTTGGCGGAGAGGGGAAGCCTAATCGTTGCTGGAATGCCGCATGGATGCTTACTTTCTGATTTTTGAAAAATTAAGATACCGTCATAGATACCGTCAAAAAAATTTCCTTAACCGATTCGCATCACGCTTTTGCATTTTCTGGCGAACCCGGACTATATCGGAAAACCTATATTTTGTGGATGCAAAAATCCGGCTTCACAGTCGGTCATGCGCCGGGTGGTCAGAGTTTGCCACCTCCCCCCGACCTCTGTTGCTTTGCGTTGCCGTCGGCCAGTCGGCTATCATCTTTTTTTGGTTACGTTTACTGCATCGGTGGCTCACATACGATGTTCGGGACTTTTGCGCCAGAGATTAAAGCAGCCCCTACCTATCAGCCCAACGCCGTGAATTGACGAATAGCCTCGCCACGCTGTTTGATTGCTTCGATCCTGCAACGTAGTACCCGTAACCTACCCGTGCCCGAAGCGCGGTCGTTGTCTTTGACATTCACGCACGGGATAGCGGCTTTAATGGCTAGGTGTTTTGGCTAGTGCGCTCTTGGCTAGTTCTGCCAGTCTCTTAAGCGCGCACTCGAAGCGTTTTGTAGATTCGCGTTGAATGAAGGCTTTACAGTCGGTTTCCGATTTCGGCTTACCAGACTTCTTGCCCGCCTTCCCTGTCCATCAGTGAAGACCCTAACGGTGCCAGGCTGTTTGATTGCTGATGTTGCCGGAATTGTTTTCTATTTCTTTCTACTTTAGATTGAATCTCACCGTTCCAGACCGTCAAGCTGCCGCGCACCCTACCCGCAACCTACCCGTCCCTCAACATCCATTGGCGACGGTCCTGATGGCACAAGGAAGTTTGATCGTCAGTGCTGCCGGGATTGATTCTTTTTGATTGAATTTCAATTTTCTAAGTCGAACAGCTACCACATACTCTTGACGTAACCTTAGCTTTCTGTCGCCACATATCTTTGCTATCCAGTAGCGCCACCTTTGCCGTAACCTTGCCGTTCATGGCGTGAACCCTTGATGTAATGTTGACGTTAGATGGCGCGAAACTTTAGGGCAATGTTGGGGTTTGGCAGTCCGTACCCTTGCGGAAACCTTGTGGTCAGTAATCCATCTTGGGGGGCGTTTAAATATGCCTGCGAACAGTCGGACAGGCATGCGCCAATAAAAAAGCCCAGCATTAGCCGGGCCTCGATCTAGCTTTCCATTATCGCTGCTCCCCAGACTTTTACTGCCTCATCTCTGTTTTCGATACAAACTAGCAAAAATCGCTGCGGTCTTGTTCGGCATGTCAGACATCAGATAATCCGGTAGCCACCATCGTTCACGGTTTTGCCATGTAGGTATACCAGTAGCCGTTGCTGGTTATGCAGGCCCCCCACTGATTAACAGGTGTCGATAAGCACCTGTATTCTCAGCGCCGGAGACATTGCACTAGCAAGTTTTTCAACACTTCTTATACTGGACTTCGTGATGCGGAACTCTTGACTGCAATCACTGTAACTCTTCGACGTTATTCGTGACAACCCCACGATATTGTTCAGGTGAACGTTCACTAGATTGTCGTTTTCCGGACAACTTGGTTCTAGTTCTAATATAAAAATAACCTAGCCAGTCAGTCACGCTTTGAGTTTTTTGCATCGCAGGAAATTCAATAAATTTATAAGCCAAGAAACAGGTAATAATTAGTGCTGGGGTAATTCCAACAACTACACACCAGTAAGTCATTGCCGATAGAGATCGCGAAAAAGACAAGCCAAGTATAAAATTAAAAGTAATAAATAAAATTATCCCATGAAGCAAATATATTCCATATGCAAACTCTCCCAGAGTGCGTGAGGTCGGGTTACTCAATAGACCAAATATAGAATTGCCGGATGCTATAATTATAAAAAAACAAGTTAATAGAATTATCGGCATCAGTTCATATGCTGAACGGAAAAAAAATACTGCAGAAAACAAAAATATTATCGCTATAAAAGATAAAAATCTGTGTGGTGCTACTTTACAAACCCATTCGGATTTAACTATTACTGCTGCTATCATCCCGCCAAAAAATATCAAATACTTGGAGTCAGGGTGCCGAACTATCAAAATAACACCTACTGCACTTAGGCAAAAATACATCGCAGGAGGTACCAGTCTTGTAGTGAGCGCCAGTAATGGCAGCGAAAAGTAGAATATCCACTCGAAAGGCAGAGACCACGTTACACCGGCAAGGATAAGGTTAGTATTTTCAATGCCATTTATATTAGGCCCACCAAAAATAGTGAATCCTAGCCAGCGTATTATTTCTAGAGTTAATACATTTATATTTTCGTTCAAATTCCCATTTGATAATATAAGTACGATTATTAGCAATGAGAATATAGATAAAAAATATAATGGTGCGAGACGAATAAATCTTCCAACATACAACTTTCCCCACTCAATTTTTTTAATTTTCCCATTCAATATCTTTGTAAAAAAAAGAAATCCAGTAATCATGAAAAAAAGCGCTACCGAACTTTGTCCAAAATGAGTGTATAAATTCGAAGGTGGTATTTCCCATTTTCCATTTTGTAAATAAAAATACCAAATACATGAATGATGGAGAAATACAAAGAAAGCCAAAAATCCACGCAATCCATCAATCGATGAAAAACGTCCAAGGATCGGAGGTTCACCAAATTTTTTTGCCAAAATGAATGAAGTAATACACGCTATAATCAGTGCGAAAATCGCAGGTATTGCACTCACTGGATTCAATGGAGCCCCGTATAAAATTATTTAAAACTTTTATTTTTATGTGTGAACTAAGTCAGATGACGAAGAACGAAATATCGCGAAAAATTCAGCTATCAGAGGATCGCCCATGTACCTTCATTTGGCTTCAAATTTTATTCTCAATTTTGTGATTTAAAATCTAAAAAACATGTTTTTCGGTAAATTTTAATCCAAGATATGCGATTTCTACGCCACGAATCTATCATTGCTTTTAATTAACAAGTTGTCAATTAGAATTGTGTGCGTAATCCGGGAGGTCTACGTTGATGCCCGCTGTGGCGATGAATTATTTCAGAACGTTGAATGGCTAATTTGCCAATCTAAAACGATAACTTTTCACTACAAATAGTATTTTTCATGTTAATGTTTATGTATTTTTAAGAGCTTTTTGACAGCATTTTTGAACAGCATATCGGGTGCTGTCAATTTTTAAAGTGTCGTAGACATTGGCCCGTGCCGCCGATATCGTGTCGTCAATCAATCGCGTGAATTTTTTATGCCAGCGCGTGATGTAGTCGCTAGACCCACGCCAAACACCAATCCGGCAATTATCAAGATGATGCCAACCGGTGAAACATCGCAGCTGTCGCCATTTAATTCAAACATTGGTTGCGTCGTGATTGGCCGATCGCTCTAAACAAGTGCCATCACGTCGATATACGCCGCTTCGTATGCTGCGATCTGCGTAGCTGCCACAATCACCGCTGCGTGCTTAATCGCTTCCTCGAAGCCCATCCCGCCCTTCTGCATGAATGCCCACGCCATATTGTTGACGCGGTGCAGGTCGTCGGCTGGATACCCGGAATTAATATCGGATTGCACTAGGTCAAACCGGAATTGATCGAGTGATCCGGCATCAAACGTCACTTTCAAGTTTGGCGACTTCATGACTGCGACAGTTGCGACAGTTGCGACAGGTAAGCGATTTCCCGCTTTATGTGTCGCAGGTGTCGCGGGAGTCGCAGTCCCGGAAGTCAAAAACCCCTTCTTCATTAGGTCGGCAAGTGCCATGATTTAGCCCTCCAGCAATTGCGGATTGATCTGGATTTCGCGCTTCTTGCCAGACTGGATCACGACTACCCGCCCGCGCTCGGTCAATTCCAGAAGTGCCGCGTTCATCCGCTCCTTGGTACGCAACTTGTATGGCCCGAGGCGAGCCACTGCCCGAGTCGATACAACGTCCACACGATTGACACTGCAATACTCGAGTAGCCATTCATCCAGCGCCGCCGCGTCTAATTCTGCTTCCGGCAATGCCAGTTCCCCAAAGAACCGCAGTGCTTCCGTCAGGTGCCAAGTCGCGATAATGCTGGCAGACTCGAAGTGCGCCAGGCTGATTGCGCCGATGCCACCGTCGATCACATGGAACAGTGCCGCCATCCGCACCGCGTTATCAGCAATTTTGCTAGCAACGTCGCGCACGTCTTGAAGTTCGCCGCCCTTGCCAAGACCTTGCTCGATCTCGTCGTGGAACTTGATCCATGCCGCTTTGGCGTCTGGCATCAGCCGGAGCATGGACGGCTCCAGTCCGCCGTCCTCGTTCATCGGTGCTGGTATCTGTAGGATGCGGTGTAACTGGCCGTGGTACGTCGCCAGTGCGGGCATGTTCTCAGGTGGCTCCTTGTAGAGTCGCGTGCCTTGCGTCGATTCAGGATGCGCCATCAGGAACCGGGCAAGGAAGCCCGTACCTCGTGCCAGTGATCCGGTACGCTTGAAGAACTCCATCAGCGCCGACTCCTGCACTTGCAATGCCATCGTCAGCCTTGCGCCGTCCACCACGTAGGAACCGCCAGCGCCGCGCCGGTCAAATGTCAGCCTCGCCGCATCCCATAGCTGATTCAGGTTCGACAATGTGCGCATTTGTGAATCGCCGCTCATGCCGTGACTACCGAACACTGCACCCGCTTCGGAAGATATGACGCCGCCAGACGGCCAAGTTTTGGCTAACGAATAAGTCAATGCTTCCGGCGTGAAGTCGGAATAAATCAGCCGTGGAACCCTTGGTGATTCTGGCTTCATGTCTTCATGCTTGCGCAAGTCGTTCTCTGCCTGGCCGGTATCCTTCGCGACCTTAGCGGCTTGTTTGATGGCGTCGAGTATTCCCGATCTAATGGCCTCCCATCCCGCCATATCCGCGTTGTGCCGCTTTACGTGCGGCTTGGCGTCTTCTTGCTGCTGGCTTTCGTACTCCCGCAATACCTTGCTGAAAATACCGTCGCAGGTTGATTTGCGTTCGCCACTCTCTGCGATCACGAGGAAGTAAAGTCCAATCGGGCCGGATAGGTTTTCCGCTCGCTGTACGTCATGGTGCGCCTGTGCTGCAAGGCTCAGATTTGCCAGCGCCGAACACGCGACCATTGCTACCGGTGCCTGCGTGAAGCCTTGGACTTCCTCCACGGCCAGCCGAATGATTTCGGGCAGGCTCTCCACTGGATACGGACATGCCACGGTCGTGCGTACCAGTGGTTCAGGGTCAGCCCATCCGTCATTGATAGCTGGCAGCGCATCGTTTGGTGCGTCATCCTTTACCGGCATGGCTCCAGCAATCCGGGTCTTGACTGCCTCCAGTCCGAACAGCACCGCCATATCATTGAAGTCCGTATGTCCTGCCTCCCGATCAGTGCCGAACTCAGGAGCCGCCAGCAGTCCGCCCACTGCCGCCGCTGCCTCGATAGCATGGCGATCTGGTGCGCCGGTCGTCTTGTCTAGGTCAGCAGCAAGCACGATCACCGCTGCCGGAAAACGCTTGCGCATGGCCTGCGCTACCTTCACCAGGTTGTTATCCGTCAGCGCCGCAATGCCGTGGTGTGCGCTTGTCTGCACAACTGACAGAGTAGTCGCCACGCCCTCGCATATCGCCAGCGTCAGGCCCGTGCCGTCGCCCTCTGGCAGACGTTGTGCCGCCCAGTAGCCGCATGCCTTTGCGCCGCCCTTGATGGCATGCTTGCGCCCGTCGCCGTCGATCAATTCGCATGTGCTGATGGCATCGCCAATCTTGACGGGGATCACCAGTAACGGCCCGGTCAGTAGGACGCCGTCTTGGTGTGGCGCATACCCGAGAATCGCCACGGCATCGGCAAGGCTGATTATCTTGATCGTCGCCACTGGTTCCACCTGCTTGCGTGCCAGGTAAGGATGATCTGCCGATGCTGGCGTCGCGGTTGTCCACAACTTCACGGCCTTCTTTGCGCCGCTTGCGTATTCGCTGGCCTTCTTAATCCGTGCCGCCGCCTCCTTGCTGGCCCTATCTGCCTCACGCTGGGCGATCTCTGCCGGCGTGCTGATGTGCTTTACGCCATTATCCGACCAGCCGTTGCCCTTGGCTTCTTGGAACAGCGTACCGATACCAATACCGCCGCCCGAGTCGATGCTTCGCCAGACTGCCACGGCGTCGCACTCCTTGTAACTATCATCGCTCTGGCTCCAGTCGCTCCACACGGAAAAACCTTCGTCGTCCGACAATTCGGACTTCACCGCCATGCCCATTTTTACCCATAGGTCACGGTCGCTCGATGGAATGCAAGACAAGGCGGAGGCAATCCGGCTTCGATCTGCCGTCATGGTAGCGCTCATGCCAGCCACTCGATAAACAGCACAACGGCTTTAACAGTCGCTGCAATCGCTATTACCTGCACCATGAAAAGAATGAATAAATTCATTACTTTACCTCCACGGAATAATTCAGTGGATCAGCAAAAAACCGATGTAACTCTTTATTGGAATAGGCTGTACAGCGTTCGGAAAATTTAATTGGTTGCGGTGCCTTGCCGATGATTACCAACTGGCGGAACTTCTCACGGCTGAATGGTGAGAACGGTTGAATCTGATTCCATCGACTCATGCCATCGACTGGAAGAGATTTATTGATTACGGGCGATGCGGTTTGGGTTGCCATCGTTGCCTATCCTTGAACGTTGCCGCCTTAATTCAGCGGGTTGATGCAAAGATAGGTTTCTTCTTGGAATTTAAAAACAACATCAAGCGGCTATCCGTCGCAGCATAGCCGCTTGACGTGACCTTGTAGCGGCTAGACGGACTTACTGAGTACGGTCACACCCCGTGATGGCTTATGCGGCTGATTTAATCAAATAGCGTGATGGGGAATGGGGTGTGCCCCTCAAGAACCTTGAACAAACGATCCTCGTGGGGCA
>CANFED010000076.1 GCA_947445995.1 Oxalobacteraceae bacterium
TCAGAATCGGAAGACCGACGATGGACAATTTCGGCCGTTGGCGTTCCGAAACACGAGTGAATTGGCTTAGCGCCCGATTTTTTCCGAATCCTGTGTTCTCCCCTATCAGCACCTCACACAATAGTCGCAAAACACATCACTGATCTTGACTTGACCGCCCGAATGCCTTGTCATTTTCTGGTCGCTGGCGCATCCGATCACAGGCACCCTATCTCGGGCAAACCAGACACTCTACCTTCATTTGTCTGCATCAAGTTTGTTCTGATGCATGACAAAGAATGGCTTTTGTTGTGCGTTGTTGATCATTTATTGGACCGATATTTTCTTATAAGTGCTCTTTTGTTCCATTGCGTGCTGGAAGACGGACTCTGTGCCTCCGCGCGTTCAGCTACCTGCTCCGGCGGCAATACGTCTTGTTCGGCGGTCGCATTGCCGCCACGCAGCAAACAAATATTCAGGCAGGCGGCGAGATAGGCAAGACGGCGACGGCGACGGCGATCAACTTTACTGGGCATAACTGGTCTCCTCAATTCAGGATGGCGGCGGTATTAACAGGTCTTATTAAACAAGGTGTATGTCGATAACGTGTTGCAACGAGCCGCCGTTTTGTGCCAAGTACCAACCATATTGTAAAAATTGGCCTAGAGACTGAAACTAGTTTATTGATCGCCATCAAGATGCTACTGCCGTGACGACTTGACGATGGCGTAGAGCGATCGACGTTCCATGCGGCGTTCGCCGGTGCCGGTAACGACTTTACCCGGTTGATTGCGGTCGAGAGGTCGTTGCCTGTTTAGGCAACTAGGTGGAGGCGGTCATGCAAACACGTCATGCAATGGGAATTCTTGGAGCCGGCTTATTGTGTTTGGCCGGCAGCGCCCATGCCGCACTGTGCGATGGCACCCAGCCACGCGTGACGGTCGATAGCCGACCGCGCAACAGCGTGCGCCTGATGTGGGTGTACGACGGTCCTGCCAATTGCACGGACATCTATAATATTCGCGCGGCTATCATCGGTCAGGCAGAGAATCAGTTCGAAGTTGGCGGTGGATGGTGCCCAAGTCAAGGTAACAACAATGGTTTTTGCCGACGCGATATCCCGGTGGTAGGCGACAAACCCTACGTATTCAAGGTCCAGGCCTGCCACACACGCACCGCCCAGAGCTCATCCTGCTCCCAGTGGGGTGAAGTCCGACTGTTGCCTTACGGTGAAGGGAGCTGTAAAGACGGCTATGTCTGGCGCGAAGCATTTTCGACCGACCACGTCTGCGTCAGCCCGGAGGAACGGGATCGGGCTCGCCAGCAAAATGGTGCCGCTGCCAGTCGTGTCAGCCCCAACGACCATACCTATGGCCCGGATACCTGCATACAAGGTTTTGTCTGGCGCGAAGCAGGGCCAAGCGACCATGTTTGCGTGACCCCGCAGGAACGACAACAAGTTCGTAATGACAATGATCAGTCTGGAAACCGTAGCCTTCACTATCACTGACTGCAACGGGTGGCGTAGGTCTCGCCGTTGTGCGTCCAATACCGCTATCGCGACCACTGCCTTGGTATCCCCTAATGGACCAATTGCGCCATTTAGGAATGCGTATCCTGTTCTTGACCAATTTCATCCAACTCTGTCAATGCTTGCGAAGATAGTGTTATGCGTCCTACCCCAAGATTTTCGCGCAGATGTGCCAACGACGACGTTCCTGGGATGAGCAGGATATTCGGCGCGCGCTGCAGCAACCAAGCCAGTGCGACTTGCATCGGCGTCGTCTGGAGCTGCTGAGCAACGTTCGACAAGGCGGACGACTGTAATGGCGTGAACCCGCCTAGCGGGAAAAACGGGACGTAGGCAATGCCCTGACTCGCCAGATCGTCGATTAAGGCGTCGTCCGCGCGATGGGCCAGATTGTATAAATTTTGCACGCAAACGATCTCGCAAATTCGCCGCCCTTCTGCAATCTGCGCAGGTGTCACATTGCTCAACCCAATATGTCGTACTAAACCGCTACGCTGAAGCTCCGCCAACACACTGAGGGGCGCTTCGATTGATCCTTCTGCTGGACCATGGGTACCAAACATGCTGCGTAAATTGACGACGTCGAGCACCTCGACCCCAAGGTTGCGCAGATTATCGTGAACTGCCTGAATCAGTTCTTCTCGTGAAAAAGCCGGATTCCATGAGCCATCCGAGCCACGTCGGGCACCGATTTTAGTGGCGATGAGCAACTTCTCGGGATACGGGTGCAGAGCCTCCCGGATAATTTGGTTGGTAATGTGCGGCCCATAAAAGTCCGAGGTATCAATATGGTCCACGCCGCTGGCGACCGCCTCGCGCAATACGGCTATGGCAGCGTCGCGATCTGTCGGCGGCCCGAATACCCCGGCCCCGGCGAGTTGCATGGCGCCATAGCCAAGTCGTTTTACTACGCGATCGCCCAATGCAAAGGTACTAGGTTCGTTATGGTTGGACATGATGAGTTTCTCCTTTAGGCAATCGAATTCAAAGTAATCATCCAGATGGCATCCCTTGCTACGCGGCTCTTGCGGATGCGAGGTCTCGACATGCAGTCCTGACATTAACCCGCACGGGATCTCTATCCGTAAAAAACCGTGATCATCGTCGGAATAAAGCTCCAGCGTCACGGGATCACTCGTCTCATCTGAAAAAATGACCGGCATGACCATCCGCTGTCCGTCCGCCTTCACGATCTGGTGCAGGTTGGGGTGCCGGTAAAATTCGGAAAAACAATCTGCGTGCTGTTTTTTCCGAAATCTGTTTCTGTCTCCCACTAGGATAAACAACGTTTTGATTACTTCCTTACGTGCGCTCCGAACATTACTCCTTCGGAAAATCTGTGGCCAGGCCAGCCTCTCCCCAGGCTTCGACTTCCGAGATGGTTTTGTTCAGGCTGGATGTCACTGCATCGATGCCAAATGCCCCGAGCACAAAATGACGTGGCGGATGGGCATGCTCGGTCAGGTCCATCATGGCGAGCGCGATGCGCACCGGATCTCCCGCCTGAGTCCCGCTGCCTGCACTGGTTCGCTTCAGACGGGCGCCTGCGGTTTCAGCGTAGTCCGTAATGAGATTCGGCGTTTGTATCATCGAGCGACCGGCCCAGTCGGTGCGTGCCGGCCCAGGTGCCACGCAGGTGACCTTGATACCCAGTGGTTCGCCTTCGGCAGCCAAGGCATCGGACCAACCTTCGACCGCATGCTTGGTCGCAGCATAATAGCCGGATCCAGGGAAGCCGAGGTAGCCGGCAACAGAGGTAATGTTGATGACATGGCCGCTACGTTGTGCGCGCATCCCAGGCAGTACCGCACGCGTCATCGCGAACAGGCCAAACACATTGGCATCGAACTGGGCTCTGATCTGCGCTTCTTCGCCCTCTTCCACCGTCGACATGTAGCCATAGCCAGCATTGTTGACGAGCACGTCGATCCTGCCGAAATGCGCCACCGCGGCCTTGACTGCGGCGTCAATCTGGGCGGCATCATTGACGTCCAGCGAAAGTGCAAGCGCGCGATCAGGGAAGTCGGCGGCCAGACTGGCAACGCGCTCGCTATCGCGCGCCGTGACGACGACTCGCCAGCCACGGGCCAGCACTTGCTTGGCCAGTTCGTTGCCTAAACCGGTCGAGCATCCTGTAATGAACCAGACGGGAGTGTTTTGAGTGGATGACATATTGATATTCCTCCAAAGAGGCCGAGGATACGCCTTGTATGTTTACCGTGTTGGTCCAAGCCTGTCGACTACAGTAAGTTTCGACCAGCTTTGTAACGTCCCTCAATACGACTGGACGGTGCCTCAAATCAGCGAGCTGAAAATCAGGTAGCCTCATTTCGATTCGTGAAGCTGGGAGTCGGAAGATTGGGTTCGACACCACATTGATTGATTCCCCTACCACTTGAATACGCAGTGGAAATCAGACATCACCCCGCTTCGATTACCCGGTCGGCTTTCGATCAGCCAACACTTTCATCACTACAACGAGCAACCATTTATGCATACCGCCCTACTCATCATCGATATCCAGAACGACTATTTTCCGGGAGGGTCGATGGAACTAGTCGGAGCCGACGCCGCATCCCATCAGGCGGCCACATTGCTGGCCGCATGGCGTGCGATAGACATGCCGGTTTTCCATATTCAGCACATTGCAGCACAACCAGAGGCGACCTTCTTCAAGCCGAATACCACCGGTGTCCTTATCCATGCAAACGTATTGCCGATTTCAGGTGAAATGGTCATTACCAAGGGCTCCCCGAACAGCTTTCAAGAGACGTCTCTGCTGGAATCCCTGCGCGCTGCAAAAATCACCCATCTCGTGGTTGTCGGGATGATGACGCACATGTGTGTCGACTCGACCGTCCGGGCAGCCTCTGATCTTGGCTTTGTGTGCCAACTAGTGCACGACGCCTGTGCGACCAGGGATCTGACGTTCGGGGTGCAGACCGTGCCGGCAGCGACCGTACAGGCGGCCTTCATGTCCGCGTTAAATGGCGCATTTTGCAGCACCGTGTTGGCGGCGCAGGTTCTTGCTGATTTGCCGTCACCGCCGGCGGCCTGATCGTGGAGCGTGTCATGGTAAATGTTGCCCTAGGACATAGTCCATACCCATGAGCTTACTTGATCCGCTGACAGGGAAAATCTGTTCGGTTTGATGGACGGAGTTGTCATTATGGAAGACTCCGTCCTAAAACCAACAACCCGACAGCCTTGCTACAATGCGCGCCCGACCGTTTCCGTATCAGGAGAAAACTATGCCGTTCGTTACCATATCCGTGCTCAAGGGCAAAAGCTCGGAGTACATTAACGCTGTCGCCGATAGCGTGAATTCTGCCGTCATTGCAACCATGGACTTTCCGGCTGATGATCGTTACCAGATTATTCACCAGCTTGATGCTGGCAGTCTCCAACTGCAGAACAGTAATGAAGATCGCCTGATGATGCATCTTGTCATGCGCGCTGGCCGCCCTGACAAAGCTAAACAGAAGTTTTATCAGCAAGTGGTACTCAACCTGGCACAAAGCCCAGGTATCAAACCTGAGAACGTGATGATCACCATTACCGAGAACCATGATGTGGACTGGTCATTCAAGGACGGTATCGCGCAATTTGTGGTGTAAATCTTCACGCCACGATGGGCGCTGAGGCATTTCAAAGCTGAAATGACAGTTCCAGATTCCATGCCGTGTTAGGGATTTTCCGGGGCTGACGTTAGCTGGCAATGTGCCCGATCAAGGACCATTTGTAATGCGCCTTGCGGCTTTGTCGACAACGAGGCAGAGATATTTGCAGAAGTCCTTGATCTTGATATAGGTGTCATCTGTGCGCAGCTAGCGCTAAACAATTGCTGGCACTTGTGACCTATTTTTTCGAGGTGCGGGACGAAATAACCCGCCTGCTGGTTGACTGTTGCACGGCCTGTTGGCGTCGAGGATTGGCCGCCGCACACCCAAACTACGTTCGCAGTCAAAAAATGGACGCATAATCCAGCAAGGGTTGGTGAACTTCCCCCTTCAACTTTGAAGCACAGCAACGCCCCAAATGGGGTGAAATCAAAGTTCTGTGTGCTCACCCGGCCAAAACAAATCTACGCAAAACCGGCAATGCTCTGTCATCGTGCGGCCCAATACTCGGCGCTCGTACTCGGGCCATCGGTCAGATTCTTACAGGAGACCTGCTTGAGCATCAATTTCCACCAGTTGCGCTGTTTTCACGCGGTTGCGCTGCACGGCAGCTTTACGGCCGCCGCACGCAGCTTGTTCATCGGTCAGCCTAGCATCACCACCCACGTCAAGGCTCTTGAACAGCGTTTCGGCGTCGAACTGTTCTATCGCCATGGCCATATCGTCGAACTTACCCATACCGGGCACAAGCTGATGGTGATGACGATGCGTATCTTCACGCTGGAAGCGGAAACCGAAGAAACCTTGCGCGCCGCCGGAGGCCTGCTGGAAGGTAAAATTCGTGTCAGTGCCTTCGATCCCGTGCAGGTCACACGCATGGCGGCTGCCTTTGGCCTTCAGTATCCGGAAGTGATGATTTCGGTCGCCTTTGGCAACATCGGCGAATTGCGCGACAACCTGCTGGAACTGAAAGCCGATGTCGCTATCCTGCCGCAGCTGAGTGACCAGCGTTTCTTTACTATTCCCTATCGGCGGGCCAGAATTTCACTGCTGGTCGGTCTCGGCCATACCTGGAGCGAGCGCCACGAAGTCCAGATCCGCGACCTCGAAGGCCAACGCATCGTGACCCGCGAAAGTGCCTCCATGCAACGCAAGGTGTTCGATACCCATCTGGAGGAAGCCGGTGTCAGTGTGCGCCGGGTGCTGGAAATTGACAGCCAGGAAGCGGTGCGCGAAGCCATTGCCTACGGCATGGGCATCGGCATCCTGCTCGATGTCGGCAATTTCAAGGACCCGCGGTTTCGGGTAATCGAAATCGCCGACACGCCGATGTACATCGATATGGAAATCGGTTGCCTTGCAGAACGTCGCGAAGCGCCAGTGATCAAGGCGTTTTTTGACGTGGTGCGGAGGATGCAGGATGGTGAAGAGCCAGTAAATTAACATCCTCCTCCCACATCAACCTTGCGGTTGCCGCTCACTCGGAAAGAAAAAATAGTACTCTGCGAGCGCAAGGTTGCCGAGCAGAGGCCGCATTATTCACCGCACATAGTGCGGCGAATAAGCGATCAATTCGCCGCATTGGCGTCGAAAAATCCTATAGGCCCTGTGCTTGTGCCGTCGCTTGCACCTGTCCGGCAGACACTTCCAGCTCCACCATCTGCGCCTTGACAAACGCAGTACGCACGTCGCCCTTCATTCCGTCGCTCTCGGTCAGTATCTGCACCAGACGCTTGGTGATCGCCCGCCGCTGGAGCACTTCGTCTTCTACCGTTGCACCCTGCGGCACGTCCAGCACGTTGCCGCTGCAATAGCTGTTAGGGGCGCCGCTCCAGGTCTTGAGCCAGTTGTAAAAACTCTCGGCGCTGGCGTTCGGATTGGTGCCACGGACGGCGTCGCGCAGCATCTTGCGAAACAGGTAGACGCCTGCGTCGAACTTGGTCGGGTTTTCCAGTGCATGAACCGCAATGGGACGCTGAGTGGTGATCGCTTCATAGTCACCTGGTGCCTGTTGCGCATCCTTGTAGCAAGCACGCTCGCGATGGTTGGCCGGGATCGGTGGGAAGTCTTCCAGCTTGTAATCGCCGAAACGTTCCGGACGGCGCATCGCAACCTGACCTTCGAGAAAATCGATGGTTTCATATCCGACCATCTCACGCACGCCGATACCGCGGGTGTCGATGCCCGGACCCATCACGCGCCAGCCGAGCATGACGCTGTTTTCATCATCGACCGGCACTGTCCAGCGAATGATGTGGAAACGGCTGAAGTGCTTTTTGGCAACGCCGCTTTCTGAGGTGTAAGCGTGCAGGCTCAGGTTCGGCAATGACTGGTGCTGGACTCGGATGAACAGGCGATCCTTGTCAACCCGGCGCGCGCCGGCACATGCCAGGCCCCGCCCCTCATGAATCGGGACAAAATGCATGTCCGGAGGCACCTCCATCGAGGCAGCGCCGACTTCATTAAAAGTCGTTCCCTGGAAGTTTTCATCGACCACGTTAGAGGAATTATGCAAGGCGGTCGGATGAAAATTATCGGCCGCATTGTCCTGTACCTGCAGCCAGTTTGCATGCTGGAAATTACTGTAGGGGACCAGTTCGTCGCCCGGTGCCACCGTAAAGTTTTCTTCCCACTCCGGGAACGGCGGCTCCCTATCCGGTGGGCCCATGTAGGCAAATACCAGTCCGTTTCGCTCGAAGGCTTTGTAGGCACCTTGCTGGATCGAGCAGGCAAACCGTTCCGCTTCCTTTTCTTCGCCCTTCGGAAACGGTACATGAATGCAAGTGCCGTCGACATCGAACACCATGCCGTGATAACAGCAGCGGATGCCGTGCTCCTGGATTGCGCCGTATTCGAGCGACGCGCCGCGATGCACGCAATGCGCATGCAGCACGCCGATGGCACCGCTCTTGTCGCGAAAGGCCACCAGTTCCTCGGTCAGTATCTTCAGGAACAGCGGCGTGTCACCGAGTTGCGCCGACATGCACACCGGATGCCAGAATCCACGCATGTATTCACCCATCGGTGTGCCGGGCCCGGTTTCGGTCAGTTCCGGATCGTGTCCCGGCACCTTGTTGGTGTAATAGCCGCCGAAGGCGGTGAGCTTCTGCTGCTTGACGTTGGGATTGCGCTTGTCGTTGTCTACTTTTGTGTCCATCTAGGTCTCCTCTGTCCGGTTCATCGAACCATCTGATGCGTTACAAATCAGGCTGGTCTCAAACATAAATGGCGGGACGTTCGCTGTCGAATTCATTTTCACCATGGGACCTATTGGCAACCCGGCATGGGGCCGTGCCGCATCAGACCCTATCGGCTGAATCAATAGAGACCATCTGATAATCCGATTAGACGAATCCGGTGGACGCCGTTTAGCATCAAAAAAAACAAAGGGATACCTGATACACCCGCTGATCCGGGGTGCAGATGCCGTTGCAGGCAACGGGTAAAACTAACCACCATCAAGGAGACACGATGAACACCATGACCGATCCCAGCATGCGTCGGAACGCAGCGTCACCGGCCCGTCTGACCCTGCGGGTCCGCCAGATCCGGTGCGAGGCCAATGGCATCAATTCCTATGAACTGGTCGACCCCCGTGGCGCCGAATTGCCGCAAGTCACCGCTGGTGCGCATATCGATGTCCACCTTGACGGTGGCATCGTACGTCAGTATTCGCTGGCCAACGACCCGGCCGAACGTCACCGCTACGTTATCGCGGTACTGCGCGATGATGCCGGGCGCGGTGGATCGAAGGCAGTCCATGCATCATTGAAAGTGAGCGACCTAATTACGGTCAGCCTGCCGCGTAATAATTTTGCGATTGCCAGCGCCGCCACCCGACATTTGTTGCTGGCGGGCGGCATCGGTCTGACTCCACTCAAGGCAATGGCGCATTATTTTGAGCGTACCGGCGCCGACTATGCATTCCATTACTGCTGCAAGGGTGCCGACTTCGCGGCGTTTTCACAGGAGCTCGCGCCACTGATCGAATCTGGTCACCTGACCATGCATTTCGATGGCGGCAAAGCCGGTGCCGGTCTTGACCTTTGCGCGCTGCTCAAGACTCATATCGAAGGCACCCATCTTTACTACTGTGGGCCGACCGGTTTCATGGATGCCTGTGCTCGTGCCACCAGTCACTGGCCGACCGGTAGTGTGCATTTCGAACATTTCAAGGCCCCGGCGATGTCCGACAGCACGGGCACTGCAGCAGATCCAGCTACCGATGATTTCCAGGTGCAGATCGTCAGCACCGGCGACGTGTTGCAGGTACCGGAATCGAAAAGCATTGTCGAGGTCCTGCGCCAAGCCGGCATTGCGATCGAAACCTCCTGCGAAGCCGGGCTCTGCGGTACCTGCAAGGTTCGGTTCATTTCAGGTGATGTCGATCACCGGGATTTCATTCTTACCGATGCAGAACATCGGGATCACCTGACCGTCTGCGTATCCCGCTGCAGCACTCGTGCAAGCAACAAGCTGCTGGTGCTCGATCTCTGAGCAAGACGTCGCACGTCCCACCTGGCGCGCCATCGAAAACCTCTATTTCCTTTCACCTCGCCATTAAGCGGCAGCACCGCTTGATCGTTGCGCGGCCTTCCCACCCGAGTCTGGAGTAAACATGAATACCGTTGTTAAACAAAACGAACTGCGCAGGACCAGCGCCCACCCATCGAATAATTCAATCTACAAGCCGAAGCAGGCCGGCCTAATCTTCCCGACGATCCCGGATTTCGAGACCTTTGCGCAGGAGCGACAACATCGCAAGGAACGCCTGGTAGCAGCCTGCCGCGCGTTTGCGCTGCATGATCTCGATTACGGCTTTGCAGGCCACCTGACGATCCGTGATCCGGAATTTCCGGAGCTGTACTGGACCAATCCGATGGCGGTCCATTTTTCACTAGTGAAGATATCGAACCTGATCTTGGCTGACCACACCGGCAAGGTAGTCGAAGGCAAGTATGCCCTGAACCGTGCCGGCTTCGTACTGCATGCGGCGGTGCATGAAGCCAATCCCGACATCGTCGCGATGTGCCACGCGCACTCGGTCTACGGCACTGCATTTGCCGCACTCGGTCGTCCGCTCGAGCCGATCACTCAGGACGCAGCTGCATTCTTCGAAGATCACGTCGTGATCCGAAATGAGGCCGGTGCCGTTGCCGTCGAAGAGAACGCAGGCCTGTCGGTGGCGGATTACTTCAAGAATGTCAAGGCGGCGATCCATCAAAACCATGGTTTGCTAACAGTCAGCCGCCACAGCATCGAGGCTGCGGCGTTCTGGTTCATCGCACTCGAACGCTGCTGCAAGCAACAGATGCTGGTGGAAGCCAGCGGCATCAAGCCGCTGATGGTGCCACCGACAGCAGCGCGTTACAGCCGTGAACACGTCGGCAGCGAATACATCGGCTGGCTGCACTTTCAACCAATCTACGAACAACTGGTGCACAGCAGCCCCGACATGTTCGAATAAAAACTTCGTTACAGGAGAACGAGCAACAAGAAACAAGAAACAGGATGGCGGGACGGACCCGTCATCCGCGCTGAGCAATCCATAAAATAATAACTGGAGACAAACATGCAAAATACGGCAACCGGCGTAACGCCGCTAGTCAAGGATTTCGAGGAGGCGACTTACGGCAAGGTCACTTGGCGCCTAATCCCGTTCCTGTTCATCTGTTACGTGTTCGCCTATCTGGATCGGATCAACGTCGGCTTTGCCAAGCTGCAGATGCTGAGCGACCTGAAATTCAGCGAAAGCGTCTACGGCCTCGGGGCCGGCATTTTTTTCATTGGTTACTTCCTGTTTGAAGTACCGAGCAACATAGCGCTGCATCGTTTCGGTGCCCGCAAGTGGATCGCCCGCATCATGATCAGCTGGGGCACAATCTCGGGCTGCATGATATTTGTGACAACGCCGACCATGTTTTACGTGTTGCGTTTTTTCCTGGGCGTAGCAGAGGCTGGGTTTTTCCCGGGCATTATCCTGTACCTCACCTACTGGTATCCATCAGCACGACGCGCCAAGATCACGGCGCTGTTCATGACCGGCATCCCGATCGCCGGCCTAATCGGCGGTCCGCTATCGGGCTGGATACTGAACCGGTTTGACCAACTGTATGGCATGCCAGGCTGGCAATGGCTGTTCCTGATCGAGGCAATTCCATCGATCATTACTGGCATCATCGTACTGTTCTATTTAAACGACAAGATCAGCGATGCGAAGTGGCTCAGTCCATCGGAAAAATCGCTGCTGGAAAAAAATGTCGCCGCCGGTGAAAAAGACCTCGAGTCGCACAGCGTATTTGGCGCTTTCAAGAACACCAAGGTCTGGGTCTTGTGTGCCTGTTATTTCGGCATCATCATGGGGCTGTACGGGATTTCTTTCTGGCTGCCGACGCTGATCAAGGCCTCCGGCGTTACCGACGCCCTCGACATCGGCTTACTGACGATGATTCCGTATGGCGTCGCCGCACTTGCCATGGTCCTAATGGGACGTAATTCGGACCGCATGTTCGAGCGGCGCTGGCATGTCGCGATCCCGGCCGTCATCGGTGCCATCGGCCTGATCGTCAGTACCTTCTATCCGCAAAACACCGCACTGGTCGTTCTGGCGCTGACGGTCGCCACCGGCGGCATTTTTTCGGCACTCAGCCAGTTCTGGTCGATTCCGCCGGCATTTCTGGGAGGAGCGGCAGCAGCGGCGGGGATTGCGCTGATCAATTCGGTCGGCAACCTTGCGGGGTTTGTCAGCACCTACATCGTCGGCTGGATCAAGGACCTAACCCAAAGTACCGACATCGGGCTTTATGTCATCGCCACATCGCTTGTGATAGCTGCGGCGATCGTGCTGACCATGCCAAAAAAGCTCGTAAACAAGTAGATGCCAATCGTTAGCCGGATTGACTCAAAGTTATAAAACGTAGCAAGGAAGCCGCTGTCCTAGCTGCTGCCGCTTGACAGCGGGCTGTCGCGTATGTTTCACCGGCCTTCATGCGCGGCACCACTGCAGGTGTCGAAAGTCGAATAATCGGCTAAATTGCTCGAATAATAACTAATAATGAATCCGGCACAAAGCCACGGCCCATAAGGCCTTACAACAAACAGCGTCCAAAAATGTGCGAGACATGGCTCGAGACCGCCAAAGTGTACGAAATAGAGGCCCCTGTTATAAAGCCTGTCCGAAATTAGCAAAGGCCAACTTATGTACATATCGCGGGACGGGAGTCCTAAACCGATCGGTTTCGGACATGCCATTTTCAAAAAACCATTCCGCTGGGCGTCGACAGTATTGGCAGCGATAGTGTCGCTTTGGCTAACTGGCGACAATGTCGGAAAGCATCCGTTTGGCGTCAATCACCGCCGGTGCTGGTTTTGAGGACGGTCTGTTGGCGCCGACGAGTTTTAGAACCACCCTACCGATTTTCACTGACCCACCCTAAGCGGTGCAGAGGTAGATGCAGCAAGGCTTGCCAAAGGCCCGGTTGGGTCAGTCGATGTCGGCACCAACAGCTAGCTTGGTGAAAGTCCTGAAGGGAGCATAGGTTCCCTCCAGGGAGGGCCAAAACCTCAATGTGTCACAGGAAATTAGGTATGCGTTCCTTACGAATAACCTCGTAAGCGAGGTTCGCTCGTTTTGCTTCGATGACGAGTTCAACCCGTTTCTTTTCGCTCACCTTGGCGAGATTCTCTGGATGAGATTGCTGAACGACTCGCTGCCGAGTTTCCTCAATGGTCTCCCAGCTAGTGCTTGGCGCGGCTTGAAGCCGCTGGTAGGCCTCGCTGACACTCATGCTGGGCGTTTCGGTCTTGAGAGGCGATTTTTCTGCCGGAGATGACACAAGCACATGCTCGGAGTCGATCGACGCACGCGCGCTTGGCGCCAGCTTTGCCGGAACTGCCGAAGCAGATGTTGCCGGTACCCTTGGAGCATTCTCCGCCCAGAGCGCTGGCGGCATCGTCTCGAGCTCTACATCCGCACCAGTAACGCTGCCTGATTTGAGGGCTTTGGCAACCTTCTGAAGTAGGGCTATCGCCCGTGGAACTTGCGTAAGCGCCTCACGAGCAACGTCTTGACCAATTGCGCTTCGTAGCAAATACGGGATTTAGCGCGCAGCGGCACCAAGCTTTTCGGCCAAGTTCCACGGCAACAAATCATTGATTTGATTGATGGGATGGTCA
>CANFED010000077.1 GCA_947445995.1 Oxalobacteraceae bacterium
GAGGTGATCGATGCCGCGCTGTCGCGGCAGTCGAAGTCGC
This sequence comes from Oxalobacteraceae bacterium, assembly GCA_947445995.1. Classification (GTDB taxonomy): domain Bacteria; phylum Pseudomonadota; class Gammaproteobacteria; order Burkholderiales; family Burkholderiaceae_D; genus Actimicrobium. The sequence goes on from CANFED010000077.1 coordinate 41, forward strand.
GCGATGCGCGCAGCGATGATGCCCGCTTCGTCAGGGTGCCGGCCGACAAGCTCGACGAACTGATCAATCTGGTTGGCGAACTGGTGATTTGCGGCTCCAGCGCCAGCCTACAGGCACAGAAGCTGAACGATACCGACCTGATCGGTACGACCCAGCAAATGAGTGGGCTGGTCGAAGAAATTCGCAATGGTGCGCTGTCGCTGCGCATGGTGCAGATTGGCGAAACCTTTGCCCGCTACCGGCGCGTCGTGCGCGACGTCTCCGGTGAACTAGGCAAGCAGGTACAACTGGACATCGACGGTGCGGAGACCGAACTCGACAAGTCGGTCGTCGAAAAAATCGGCGATCCGCTGATGCATCTGGTGCGCAATGCCCTGGACCACGGCATTGAAATGCCGCAGGTGCGACTGGCCGCCGGCAAGCCCGCCGCCGGCACGATCCGGCTCTCGGCGCAGCACGAGTCGGGCAATATCCTGATCCGTGTCAGTGATGACGGCCGTGGCCTGGATGGCGAAAAACTGCTGGCCAAGGCACTGCAGTCCGGTCTGGTTGCCCCCGGTCAGGTGCTGACCGACGCCGACAAGCTGAACCTGATTTTTGCTCCCGGATTGTCGACTGCCGAGACCGTCACCAACCTGTCCGGTCGCGGCGTCGGCATGGATGTAGTGCGCAAGAATATCGAAGCGCTGCGCGGGGCGATCAGTCTGCACAGCGCGATCGGGGAGGGCACGCTGATCGAAATCCGTTTGCCATTGACGCTGGCCATCATCGATGGATTTCTGGTGCGCATCGGTGACAGTTCGTTCGTCATTCCGCTCAATGCGGTGGTCGAGTGCATTGATGCTGACGAGTCGCGCCTGCACCTCAACCAGGGTGCGGCCGGTCGTATTGAACTGCGCGGTGGCGTCCTTCCGTTTCTCGATTTGCGTGCGGTGTTTTCGATTGCCGGGACGCGTTCGGTCAAGCGCAGCATCGTCGTCGTCCAGAGCGAAAGCGGCCGTTCCGGGTTGCTGGTCGACCAGTTGCTGGGCGAATACCAGACCGTCATCAAGCCGCTTGGCAAGCTGTTCCAGAATCTGCGCGGTATCAGCGGCTCGACCGTGCTGGGTTCCGGCGAAGTGGCATTGATTCTCGATGTGGGCGCGCTGGTGAAGCTGGCGTCGGTAAAAAAGCAGGAAGATTTAGTCGTGAAGTAATACAGCAGCAACGCGGTCAGGTGCAGGGCAGGAACCACAATCCAACAGGGGAACAGGATGTTCAATCGATTCGGAATGGCAGAAAAAACAGGTGTGGCACTGCTGGTGCTGGTGGTGCTCGGGCTGGCACCGGGCTTGATGGCATCAGGTGCCGTCGCTTTCGGCATGCCGCAAATCGTGCTGGTACTGGCTGCTGTTGCGCTGTTTGTCTGGCTGAACAACGCCCAGCACGAGGAACTCAGGCAATCGGTCGTGGTGGCACAGGCGCTGGCACAAGGTGATTTTTCCGTTACCGCCAGCGTCGGCGACGATGCGGTCGGTTTGCTGGGCAAGGCGCTCAATGACGTCGGCCAGTCGCTTAAGCGCTTGCAATCCGGCCAGCAAGTCATGGCCAACAAGCATGCCGAAGGATGGATTGACGAGCAGATCGACAGCACGACACTGGCCGGCAACTACAAAGCCATTGCCGACGTGATCAACCAGCTGGTGCGTTCGCACATCGATGTGAAGATGCAGATCGTCGACATCATCACCGCGTATGCGAAAGGGGATTTTTCACGCGATATGGATCGCTTGCCTGGCAAGAAAGCGGCCATCACTGCCGCCATTGATCTGGTGCGTGATCAGATGCGCCAGAGCGCCCGCGACTCGGTGATTAATTCGCGCATCCGGATGGCGCTGGATGCGACCTCGACCTCGACAATGATCGCCGATGCCGACGGCGATATCGTCTACATGAATGGTTCGGTGACGGCCTTGCTGAGCGAAGCCGAAAATGAAATCCGCAAGGACTTGCCGCAATTCCGCGCCGGCGACATTATCGGTGGCAGCTTCGACCGCTTTCACAAGAATGTCTCGCACCAGCGCAACCTGCTGGCGCATCTGCGCGGCACGCACCGGGTCGATATCAACGTTGGTGGCCGTATCTTCGGGCTGACCGCGACGCCGATCATCGGTGCGCAAAACCTGCGTCTGGGTACTGTCGTCGAATGGAAAGACCGGGCTGCAGAAATCGCTGCCGCAGCGGAGTCGATGAGCAATGCCCGCATCAAGCAGGCCCTCGATAAGTGCTCGACCTCGGTGATGATCGCCAATGCCGAAGGCAATATCATCTACATGAACGAATCGGTAACGGCCATGATGAGCACTGCCGAAACCGATATCCGCAAGGACTTGCCGCAGTTCCGTGTCAATGACATCGTCGGCGGCAGTTTCGACCGCTTCCACAAGAATCCTGCGCATCAGCGCAACCTGCTGGGCGGCTTGCGCAGTACCTACCATACCGAGATCAGGATCGGTGGTCGCACGATGGCACTGGTGGCCAGTCCGATTGTCAATGCTACCAATGAACGTCTGGGTACGGTGGTCGAGTGGAAGGATCGCACCGCCGAAGTGGTGGTCGAAGGCGAGATCGCGAACGTGGTGCAGGGTGCTGCCGATGGCAATTTCAAGCATCGTATCGACACCTCCGGCAAGGATGGCTTTTTTGCCGTGCTGGCCAACGGCATGAACAAGCTGATGGATACCAGCGAAGTCGGACTCAATGAAGTTGTGCGCATGCTCAAGGCGCTGTCGACCGGCGATCTGTCGCAACGCATTACCCGCGATTATGCGGGCACCTTCGGCGAGCTCAAGGAATACTCGAACACCACCAGCGAGCAACTGGCCAGCATCATCGGCGATGTGCGCAACGCGGCCGATGCCTTGACCTCGGCCTCCGAGCAGGTCAGTTCGACGGCGCAAAGTTTGTCACAATCGGCGTCCGAGCAAGCTTCCGGCGTCGAGCGCACCAGCAGTTCGGTCGAACAGATGTCGGCCTCGGTAGCGCAAAACACCGAGAACGCCAAGGTCACCGACGGCATTGCCTCGACGTCGGCCAAGGAAGCGGTCGAGGGCGGCGACGCCGTGACACGCACTGCCGAAGCAATGAAACAGATCGCTGCCAAGATCGGCATCATCGACGACATCGCGTATCAGACCAATTTGCTGGCACTCAATGCCGCCATCGAAGCGGCCCGTGCCGGCGAACACGGCAAGGGTTTCGCCGTGGTCGCCGCCGAAGTGCGCAAGCTGGCCGAGCGCAGTCAGGTCGCCTCGAAGGAAATCGGCGAACTGGCCAGTACCAGCGTGACGATGTCCGAGCGTGCCGGCAAGTTGCTTGATGCGATGATTCCATCGATCCGCAAAACTTCCGATCTGGTTCAGGAAATCACCGCGGCTTCCGAAGAGCAGACCACCGGCCTGTCGCAGATCAGCACCGCCATGAGCCAGCTCAATCAGGCCACGCAACAGAATGCCTCGGCCTCCGAAGAGCTGGCAGCCACAGCCGAAGAGATGTCCGGTCAGGCCGAACAATTGCAGCAATTGATGGAATTTTTCAATATCGTCAGCGCCGCCAAGGAGCGCCCTTCCAAAGAGCCGATTCGCAAACTGAGCGGCACCAGCGTCGGACGCAAGTCGGCGGCACTGATTGACGAATCGCATTTCAAACGTTTCTGACCGGGAGGGTGCGCATGCAAACCTCCCTGTCGCAACGCGCACCTGCAGTGGCCGACGACGCCAGGGTGCAGATCAGGCAGTACCTGACTTTTTCGCTCGGTCAGGACTTGTTTGCGGTCGGCATACTGGTGATCAAGGAAATCATCCAGTACGGCCAGTTGACAACGGTGCCGCTGATGCCCGCCTTCATTCGCGGCGTCATCAACTTGCGCGGCGCGGTGGTGCCGGTGATCGATCTGTCTTTGCGTTTCGGCGGTGCCGCAGCGCAGATCGGCAAACGTAGCTGTATCGTGGTGCTTGAAATTACCCATGACGGCGAATCACACGATATCGGCATGCTGGTCGATGCGGTCTCGGCGGTGGTCGATATCCCGCTCGGCGAGGTCGAAGCCGTACCCGATTTCGGTACCGAAGTGCGTGCCGAATTCATCGAGGGCATGGGCAAGATCGATGGGCGTTTTGTGATCATCCTGGATGTCGGTCGCACTTTTTCACTGACTGAACTGGCCAGCATTGATGTGCTGGCCGCATAGACACTGACATCCCGCCTGCCAGTGCACCGCGAGGATATTTATTTTGCTGACTGATTTTTTATGGAATTGAACGCCCTGAGCGAACGCGAGTTCGCCACCATCCGCGATCTGCTGTTTCGTGAAACCGGTATTGCGCTGACCGCAGCCAAGAAAGCACTGATTTGCGGACGGTTGTTCAAGCGTGTACAGGTACTCGGACTGGCCTCGTACGGCGCGTATTTCGAGGTCCTGCTGTCGGGGCAGCAGCCGCTCGAATTGCAGACGGCGATTGATTTGCTGACCACCAACGAGACGTATTTTTTCCGCGAAGCCAAACATTTTTCGATGCTGTCGACGGTCGCCGAAGCGGCACCGCGCAACCGGACTTTCCGGGTCTGGAGTGCTGCCTGTTCGACCGGCGAAGAGGTCTACACGATTGCGATGACGCTGGCCGAACTGGGCCGCGTCGGTCGGGCACCGAACTGGGAAATCCGCGGTTCCGACATCAGTACGCGGGTACTGGAAACCGCGCGGCGCGCCAATTACAGCTATGACCGGACTCAGGAAATCCCGCCGGATTACCTGCGCCGGTACTGCCTGCGCGGTTCCGGACCGTATGAAGGCTCGTTGTTGATTGACCGGTCCTTGCGCGAGAAGACTGAATTTGCGCAGATCAACCTGATCGAACCGTTGCCTGAACTGGTGCCGTTCGATGTGATCTTCCTGCGCAATGTACTGATCTACTTTGATCCGCCAGTCAAGCGCAAGGTGGTCGGCCAATTGCTGTCGGCGCTGGTGCCGGGTGGCATGCTGTTTGTCGGCATGGCCGAGAGTCTCAACGGACTCATCGATGGCTTGATTTCATTTGGTCCTGGCGCGTATTGCATGGAGCGACGTCAATGAACCAGGTCCCTTTTTCCAGTCTTGCCGAACGCGAAATTTTTCTTAATCCGGGCGATCTGGGCATTGGCTGCCGGCATGAAGTCTTCGGTACGTTGCTGGGTTCCTGTGTTGCCATCACGCTCTGGCATCCGACGCGCAAGCTGGGTTGCATCTGTCATTTCATCTTGCCGGTCGATGCCGTCGGTGGCCACGAGCGGAACGCAGGCGGTCGTTACGGCGAAACGGCTTTCGCGATGATGCAGGCCGAACTGGTGCGCAATGGCGTCAGCATTAGCGAATGCGTTGCCAAGATTTTTGGTGGCGGACGCATGTTCGGGTCCGGTTTTCTGGTCAAAGATATCGGTGAGCGTAATATCAGCATCGCCCGCAAGATGGTGCAACAAGCCGGGTTGGCCATTACGGCCGAACATGTCGGTAGCGATGGCTACCGGCGCCTGTATTTCGATGTCGCCACCGGCGACGTCTGGTTGAAGTTCGACTGGATAGATTCTGATCAAAAAGATGTGGTCCTATGACAAATGTAATCAAGGTAATGATCGTCGATGACTCGGCCGTAGTACGCCAGGTCTTGACGGCACTGTTGTCGAAAGATCCGCATATCCAGGTACTGCCATCGGCAGCTGATCCTATCCTGGCGCAAGAAAAAATGGCAGTGGAATGGCCCGATGTGATCGTCCTCGATGTCGAAATGCCGCGCATGGACGGCATCACCTTCCTGAAAAAAATCATGAACGAGCGGCCCACGCCAGTGGTGATCTGCTCGACGCTGACGGAAAAAGGTGCCGAGACGACGATGCAGGCCCTTGCGGCGGGCGCGGTCAGTTATGTGACCAAGCCCAAGCTGGGACTCAAGGATTTTTTGTCGGAATCGGCGGCCGAGCTGATCCGCAGCGTCAAGCAGGCTGCGCTGTCGAAACCGAAACGCTTCGCTCGTGAGTCGGCCACATCGCTGCAGGCCAGTGCAAATACGGCCCGCAACGACAAGCCGCTGCCTCCCGGCGCACTGGCGCAGACGACCGACAAGGTCATCGCGATCGGCACGTCGACGGGCGGCACACAGGCGCTCGAAGTAATCCTGACCGCCTTGCCGCGGGTCTCGGCGGGCATCGTCGTGGTGCAGCACATGCCGGAAAAATTTACCGCGCTGTTCGCCAATCGGCTCAATACCTTGTGTGCGATTGAAGTGCGCGAAGCGCGCCACGGTGACCGGGTGATGCCAGGCCGTGCGCTGATCGCACCCGGTGGCCTGCACATGCGACTGGCGCGTAGCGGTGCTTACTATCAGGTAGAAGTACTTGACGGGCCGCCGGTCAATCGGCACAAGCCATCAGTCGACGTGCTGTTCAAATCGGTCGCGCAGGTGGCCGGCCGCAATGCGCTCGGCATCATCATGACCGGCATGGGCGACGACGGTGCGCGCGGCTTGCGCGACATGCATGAGGCCGGCGCGCCGACGGTCGGGCAGGACGAAGCCAGTTGCGTGGTGTATGGCATGCCGCGCGAGGCAGTCAAATTGGGCGCAGTCGATGTCGAGTTGCCGCTCGACCGGATCGCCGCGGAAATGGTGCGGTTTTACCAGCGCGGCTAAGTCGGTTCCCGGATGGTTTCGCGTGCAGCACCGGAAATTTCTCCGGGTTGCTGACCGCGATCAATATTGCCATCGCAATCCAGTCAGAAACTAGAAACCACCTTCTTCCCGGAGCACATGATGGATACCCGACAACACAAATTCATCCGTCATATCATCGACATTGGCAAGGACATGACGCTGGCCACGATGCGGCCCGATGGTTTTCCGCAGGCCACGACCGTCAGCTATGCCAACGATGACCTGATCCTGTACGTCGGCATCGGCAGCCAGAGCCAGAAAGCCAACAATATTCGTTATTGCAACAAGGTGTCGTTGACGATCAATGCCAGTTATGCGGACTGGGATGATATTCAGGGTCTGTCAATGGCCGCGTACGCCAGCATCCTGGACGATCATGACGCGATACTGCATGCGACGGAACGCATGACGCAACGCTACCCGCAGGTGGCAAAGTGGACCGGCGAGTATCCGTCAGAAGCTTCAGACATCATCCTGCTGGAAATTCGGCCTGTGGTGGTGTCGATGCTCGATTACCGTCAGGGTTTCGGTCATACCGAACTCGTTACGCTGTGATCGGCCATGGTCCGCTGTGATCGTCTGACAGGATAGTCACCACACATCCGGTGACGGTGCGATGGCGGATGGTGGATGGTGGGGTGGCACGGGTTTTTGTGATCACGCGTGCAGACTAAAAACCTTTACCAATTCGGGTCCGCCGCCAGACCATCCGCGTGGGCACGGTACCCCTTGTGCCCACCCTCCGATCGCGATGGTTTTTGCACGCTACGCTACTGCCCCGCAGCGGCAATGCTAATGGGACATCAGAACCGGCAGCGTGATCGAATCGAGAATGGTCCGGCTGACTCCCCCGAGCAAGACTTCGCGGAAGCGCGAATGGCCGTAGCAGCCCATCACCAGCAGGTCGGCATTGAGATCAGCCGCCAGCGATAGCAAGGCTTCGCCGACCGGAGTATCCGTCTGTTCCTGACGCACGTTGGCTTTGACGTGATGCCTCGCCAGATAGAGGGCGATGTCGGCACCGGGCTCCTCGCCGTGATTGTCGGGCTGCTGCTGCGCATTGAAGACGGCGACCTCGACCGATTTGGCCGCCTGTAGAAAAGGTAAGGCATTGCGAACAGCCTTTGCTGCTTCCTGACCACCATCCCAGGCAATCAGAATGTGTTCGGACTTCATTGGATAGGACCCAACATAGGGAATGATCAGGACCGGACAGCCGCCATTGAGGGTGACGTATTCAGGGAGGTCGGCGTAGACCGACGGGATGCTGCCTTCGGGATCGTACTGGCCAAGGATGACGAGGTCGCAATAGCGTGCGCGCATCGCCAGGCAGCCTTCGGCTTCGTCGTCGGCCAGATGCTTTTCATAGGAACTCACGCCTAGCTGACGGATCCTGTCTTCGAAGTGCTGGAGACGTGCGCTTGCGCGTTCGCGCAGCGTGTCGAGATAAGGTTCGATGCCGGCTTCGCTGACGACGGTAGACATCGATTCGTAGAAGTAGCGCGAGATACCGGTCGTGGCGAGCCCGATCAGATGGGCTTCGTGGGAGATAGCCAGTTGCGCGGCCAGATTGATGCGGGCATCCATGTTGGGTGATTCGTCGAGATGGATGAGGATGGTCTTGTAAGACATGGAGCAGCTCCTGGTGACGGATGAATCAACCTCGGGTGAATCAGCCTCGCAGAGATGGGTTTTCTCCGGGCCGGCAACCGGCGTCGATGCGAAGAAGGCAACAAATGTTGAGGATGAGTGTAATGCTGCCGGTCGGGCAAGTCGACACACGTCTTTGCAATTTCAGGGTTGATTGGCTGTCACTTGATCCACATCAACCGTTGGTTGTGGCTCTGTCCCGCTGGCTCCGCGGCATCGTACGATTGGGGGCTTCGATGTGGCTCTCCTCTCATTTTTTTCGAAAGTAATACGATGCCAATAGCGCGACGGTTGCCGCATGACGATCTGTGGAGTGCTTCGCCGACCAATCTCGACCGCCTGTTGCACGGCCTGCTTGGTCGTCTTACTTCCGGGATTTCGCCGGCGGCGCTGAGTCTGGCCGGTATCGACTGGTTGCTGCATCTGTCGACGTCACCGGGCAAGCAGTGGCAGTTAGTGGGACAGGCACTGCGGCAGTTTTCACGACTGGGCAGCCATGCGCTCGCGATGGCGGCAGATCAAACTCCCCGACGCTGCATTGAGCCGTTACCACAAGACCATCGTTTTGATGATCCGGCCTGGCAACGCTGGCCATTCAACTGGCTGTCGCAAGGGTTTTTGCTGCAACAGCAGTGGTGGCATCACGCGACCACTGGTATCGGCGGGGTGTCGGCCCACCATGAACAAGTCGTCGCCTTTGTCGCACGGCAGTGTCTTGATATGGTGTCGCCGTCCAATCATCCGCTGGCCAATCCGGTGGTACTCGACGCCACCGTGCGTGAAGCTGGTGCCAACCTGCTGCGCGGCCAGCAACTCCTGCTGGAGGACTGGCAGCGTACGCTGGCCGGGCAACAGCCTCCGGAGGCCGAGTACTTTCGTCCGGGACATGAAGTGGCGGCGACCCCCGGCGAGGTGGTCTATCGCAACGACCTCATCGAACTGATCCGTTACACGCCGGTGACCGAGACCGTGTTTGCAGAACCACTGCTCATCGTGCCGGCGTGGATCATGAAGTACTACATCCTCGACCTGTCATCGCACAATTCGCTGGTGCGCTTTCTGATTGAACGTGGTCATGTCGTGTTCATGATTTCGTGGCGCAACCCGATTACGGACGACCGTGATCTCGGGATGGACGATTACTTGCAGCATGGGGTAATCGATGCACTGCGGGCAGTGCGCGCAATCGTCCCGGACGTTGCGATCAATGCGGTTGGCTATTGTCTTGGCGGGACCTTGCTTGCCACGGCCGCTGCCTGGCTGGCACGGCACGACCCGACCCTGCTCAACGGCATCACGCTGCTGGCGGCGCAAACCGACTTCACCGAAGCGGGCGAATTGCAACTGTTCATCGATGACAGTCAGCTCGATTTCCTCGACGATCTGATGTGGCTGCAGGGGACGCTCGACCATCGCCAGATGGCCGGGGCGTTCCGGCTGCTGCGTTCGAATGATCTGATCTGGTCCGCGCTGGTCGACAATTACCTGATGGGACAGCGCGCGACGATGAATGACTTGATGGCATGGAATGCCGATACCACGCGCATGCCGTACCGGATGCATAGCGAGTACCTGCGCAGTTTTTTTCTCGGGAACGACTTGTTTGCAGGACGTTATCGGGTGCAGGGCTCGGTGGTGTCACTGTCCGATATCCGGGTACCGATATGCGCGGTGGCAACCGAAAAAGACCATGTCGCACCCTGGCGCTCGGTCTTCAAGATTCAGTTACTGGCCGATACCGACATTTGTTTCATCCTTGCCAGCGGTGGTCATAACGGCGGTATCGTCAGCGAGCCCGGACATCGCGGGCGGCATTACCGGATTGCGCAACGCCATCCTGACATGCACTACATGAGTCCCGACGAGTGGCTGGAGGCAACCCCGCAGCGGGACGGATCATGGTGGCCGGCATGGTCCGACTGGCTAGCCCAACAGTCGTGCGGACGCATTGCGGCACCCGCCAGCGGCAGCACGTCGCTGGGTCCGGCACCCGGTCAATACGTACTGCAACGATGAGCTTGTGTAGACCGTCGACGGATGTCGGGGCGCTAGGCGACCTGCTGCACTCCGGCATGAATGCACCATGCCGGAGGATGGTGATGGCTTTAGCGCACGACCATGCTGGTGAATGGCCAGACGTAAGCCTGCAGCGTGATCAGGCCGCCGACCAGGAAGGCCAGTGCGATCGAGTGGAAGAATACGTAGCGCAGGATGTCGCCCTCATGGCCATACCATTTGGTCGCGGTCGAGGCCACGACGATGGATTGGGCATCGATCATCTTGCCCATCACGCCGCCAGCGCTATTGGCTGCAGCCATCAGCACAGGGGGGAGGCCGAGTTGCTCTGCCGTCGTTTTTTGCAAGCTGCCAAACAGCACGTTGGCTGCCGTGTCCGAACCGGTCAGCGCGACACCGAGCCAGCCGAGCAGCGTACCAAACAATGGATAAAACACCCCGGTATGCGCAAAGGCCAGGCCGAGCGTCGCATCGAGCCCGGAATACTTGGTCAGATAACCGACACCGAACATGGCGCAGATGGTCAGCAGCGAATACTTGACCGTCTTGATGGTTTCCCAGTACTCGCGCAGGATGCGTGGGACCGAATAGCCCATCAGCAGGCCAGCCACCAGTGCCGACAGCAGGATGCCGGTACCAGCCATCGACAACACGTTGAAGTTGAACACGGCTGCTTCGAGGAAGGGTACCTTGGCGACCGGCGGCATCTTCATGATCATCTTGTCGAGTCCCGGCACCGCCAGCTTGAACGACCACAGCCCGTCCATCATTTTCTTGAAGATTGGCGTACCCCAGACGAACACGAACACGGACAGGATCGCCCACGGCATCCAGGCCTTCGCGGCGCTGATGGTGCCATCGCCGGTCGGAATGAACGGCTCAGGTGGCGGCACGTCCTGAGCGGACGTATCGTTGCGCTTGCCCAGCTTGGTCGAGGTCCAGATGGTCTTTGGTTGCCAGACTTTCAGGAACAGTGTCAGCGAACCCATCGACACGATCGACGCAATCACGTCGACCAGCCACGGACCGTGGTAGTTCGAGACGACGAACTGCGGAATCGCAAAGGCGGCACCGGCGACCAGAATGGCTGGCCAGATCTCGCGCATACCCTTGAACCCCGCAAACGCCCAGATCAGCCAGAACGGCACCAGCAACGAGAAGAACGGCAGCTGACGACCGATCATCGACGACAGGTCCAGCAAATCGATACCGGTCACGGCCGACAGCGCGATCACCGGAGCGCCCAGTGCACCATAGGCCACCGGTGCCGTGTTGGCGATCAGCGCCAGACCTGATGCGGCCAGTGGTGAAAAGCCCAGACCAATCAGGATTGCCCCGGTCACGGCAACCGGCGTGCCAAAGCCGGCTGCGCCTTCGAAGAACGCGCCAAAACAGAAGGCCACCAGCAGCAACTGCAAACGGCGGTCTTCGGTAATCCCGCCTATGCTTTCCTGCAGCACCTTGAAGTAGCCGTTGAGCGTAGTCAGGCGATGCAAGAAGATGATGTTCAGAACGATCCAGCCAATCGGGAACAGACCCGAAGCAATACCGAACGCTGCTGCTTTGCCGGCCATGCTGACCGGCATGCCGAAGACCATGGCGGCAATGCCGATGCCGATCAGTAACGCCAGCCCTGCGGCGAGATGAGCGCGCATGTGAAAGTAGGCCAGTGCGATCAGCAGGACGGCGACCGGTACGGCTGCGGCCAGAGTAGACAAGGCAAGACTGCCAAGGGGGTCATAAATTTGTTGCCAGATCATGGGTGATTCCTGAGGGGGTTTGGGGAAACTTGGTCGTTACAATTGACAACTTTATGGCTGACAACTATCGGAAAACAGGATGGTACGACAGCTTTATCGAGTTCTAGTTGTTGATTTGAAAAAAATGTTGGTGGACGCATCTCGCCGGTATCGATGGATTCATCAACAGGTGCCGACAGCCACCGTAATCTAGTCGTGCGTCTGATAGGATCGGAGGCCTTAACGACTTTCTGATGGAGGATGCCACCATGTCCGAACCAAGCCACAACGAACAGTTTGCCGACGAATTCAACCAGCGTTTTGAGGCCTTGATTGACTGGGCTAAAGCGAACTGGCCAGAAAAAAACCAGCCGCTGGTCCCTGAAGATTTCGGCGCGTCGCGTCGCGAAATCGCCTTGCTGCTGGGTGCACGGCTGTTTCCTGGCAAGGCATATAACGCCGGCCCGGATCCGTCCGACGGCGGTGAGCAGTATGTCAATGTTGCGCCGGCGCCCTGGCCCTGATCCGGCGCGTTATCGTTCATATGCGCTGGTAGGGTGGGCACGGCTTTTCGTGCCCACGCGAGCGGACCGGACATCTGGGCAATGCCAGCATCGGTCGGGGCATTCGCGTGGGCACGATAACCCTGTGCCCACCCTACGGGGTCGATCCGGCGCGTTATCATTCATGTGCGCTGGTAGGGTGGGCTCGGCTTTTCGTGCCGACGCGAGCGGACCGGGCATCTGGGCAATGCCAGCATCGGTCGGGGCATTCGCATGGGCACGATAATCCTGTGCCCACCCTACGGGGCTTCCTTTTTTCAGCCGAAAAAAAACCCGGAAAATTTCCGGGTCAGGGGCGCACCAGGCACCAATCCACAGGGAGCGGATAAACTTTATTTAGGCATCAGTACGGTGTCGATCACATTGATCACACCATTCGATTGGGTGACGTCATAAGTGCTGATGCTGGCGGTATGGCCGGTTTCATCCATGACGCTGATGTTGTGCATGCCGTTCATTGCAAAACTCAGCTTGCCACCGCTGGCCGTTGCCAGTTCGGCCTTGCCGTTGTGTTTCTTGATTTCGGCTGCCAGGGCCATGAAGTCGTATTTTCC
>CANFED010000078.1 GCA_947445995.1 Oxalobacteraceae bacterium
ATCAGTGTTTCGATCCGCGAATGGTCGCGCGTGCGCGCCAGCACCTGGCCATCGCGCATCCAGTACAAGCGCGAATCGCCGCAGTGCGCCCAGAACGCGGTGTTGTGCTGGACCAGACACACGACGATGGTGGTGCGCGGCGTTTCCGGCAAGCCGTGGTCGGCGCGGTAGCGGTGGATTTCGCGGTGGGCAGCAAAGAAACTGTCTTCGAGAAAGCGTTCGGGCTTCTTGATGTACTCCTTGGCAAGCTGCTGAAAAAGCGAACCGATCGTTTCCATCGCGATGGTCGCGGCGATTTCGCCATGCAGATGCCCGCCCATGCCATCGGCCAGCAACAACAGCAACGCATCGCGCGTGTAGCTATAGCCCATCCGGTCCTGGTTGACCTTGCGCCCGCCAATATGGCTTTCCTGATACACCGAGAATCGCATTGTTCGCTCACTAAAAAAGAAAGGCCGGCTTCCGGGAGTCCGTATTAATTTGATGGGCCATGTCCGCCGAACAAGCCTTTGAGCCGGTCGAGCGTGACACTGAATTTTCCGTTGGTGGCTTTTTCCGGCACGGGTTCCTGCAACGCCTTTTGCAGCGCGAAGACACTTTGTGGCCGCTCCAGCGGATCGATCATCAGGCTCCAGCGGATCACCTGAATCAGTTCGGAAGAGTAGATACCTTCGAGCTTTTGCAGGTGGCCATCCATCTTGTCGTTAAGCTTGCGCTGGTCGGCCGGTTGTGGCGGCGCACCGACCATGCAGGCAAACATCGATGCCCCGATGCTGTAGATATCGGTCCACGGACCGAGGTTGCCGCTCTTCGAATACAGTTCGGACGGCGCAAAACCGGGCGTGTACATCGGATACAGCTTGGGCAGGTCGGCTTTCAAAGTCTGCCGTGCCGCGCCGAAATCGAGCAGGATGGGCGTGCCATCGACACGCAAATAAATGTTGGCCGGCTTGAGGTCGAGATGCAGCAGTTTGTTGGTGTGGACTTCGCGCAGGCCATTCATGACCTGGCTGAACATCTTGCGGATGAAGCGCTCCGAGACCAATGGCTTCTCGCCCTTGTCGCGCCGGCGCAGGATATGGTCCTGCAACGAGCGTCCGGACTCGTACGCCATGACCATGTAGACCGTATCGTTGGCGCGAAAAAAATTGATGACGCTAACCACATTCGGGTGCGAGATCCGCGCCAGCGCCCGTCCTTCCTCGAAAAAGCACTTGAGGCCGATGCGAAAGATCGGCAAGTTTTCGGGCGAGATCGTTGGTGCCAGTTCGCCGGCTTCGCGCAACGCCAGCGAGGACGGCAGATACTCCTTGATGGCAACGGCGTTACCGTCCTCGTCATAGGCGAGGTAGACAATACTGAACCCGCCGGAGGCGATCTTCTTTACAATGCGGTATCCGGAAATCTCCAGTCCGTCAGGCAAAGGTGCGTTGTTTTGTGCTGCCATGTTTTCCTAAAACCGTGTTGGCCGCACAGCAGCAAAAACCGCAGCCAGCAGGCCCCCGGACCGTCGTCTGGTTCGATGGATTGTGTGGACTTATCCCTGATTTGTAAAGTACAACCGAGGACTCAATTTGGCTATCAGCAGCATGACCGGCTATGCCGTCGTCACCCGTGAAACGTCCGGCGGCACCCTGACCATCGAGATCAAGAGCGTCAACTCCCGCTTTCTCGACCTGCAATTTCGCATCAACGATGACCTGCGCGCCTTCGAGCCGATGCTGCGCGAAGCCATCATGGGCCGCCTGACGCGTGGCAAAGTCGAATGCCGTGTCAGCTTCGGCCGCAAGGCAAGCACCGGTGCAGCGCAACGCATCAACACCGACCTGCTCAAATCGCTGGCGCTGCTGCAAGCGGAAGTGCGCTCGCAGGTCTCGTCGGCCACCCCGCTGTCGGTCGGCGAACTGTTGCGCTGGCCCGGCATGATTGAAGACGCCGAACTCGGTCAGGATACCTTGCAGGCCGATGCCGCTCTCGCGATTGCCGACACGCTTACTGCCTTCATCGAATCACGCGAACGCGAAGGTGCGGCACTGGCCGCCACGCTGATCACGCGCATCACCGCAATGGACGAGATCGTTCGTCGCATCACGCCGCTGATCCCGCAAGTCATTGCCCAGTTCCAGCAGAAGTCCGTCGAGCGCCTCGAAGAAGCGCTCGGACTGGCACTGCAACAACCGGGCGCCACTGCCAACCTGTCACGCGATGAAGTGATCGAACGCATCCGTCAGGAAGTGACGCTGTATGGCATCCGCATTGATGTCGCCGAAGAATTGTCGCGCCTCGCCGCCCACCTCGACGAAACCCGGCACATTCTGAAAAAAGGCGGTCAGGTCGGCAAACGGCTCGACTTCATGATGCAGGAACTCAATCGCGAAGCCAACACGGTCGGCTCGAAGGCGGCACTGAAAGAACTGGCCGACGCGGCCATGGAGCTGAAGCTCCTGATCGACCAGATGCGCGAGCAGGTACAGAATCTCGAATAAGTGTTGCCACAAATTGGCACTAAGGATTATTTGATGGCGGGCAGGACTTTCTTTCGGCCTCATATCGTGTAGCCTGAAGTCAGCGTTTTTTTTCACGGTGTTGCGCCCGCCATTGCAACAACCGCTTCACTTTTGGAACTCATTCTATGTACGACGACAATACTTCCGCCGGCAGCCTGTTCATGGTGGTCGCCCCCTCGGGTGCTGGCAAATCAACCCTGGTCAACGCCTTGCTGGCGCAAGAGCCGGAACTGAAACTATCGATTTCGTACACAACCCGCCCGCCTCGCTCCGGCGAGCAGCACGGGCGCGAGTATTACTTCACGACGGCAGAGGACTTCCTGGCACGACGCGATGCCGGTGAATTCCTCGAATCCGCCGAAGTGCATGGCAACTACTACGGCACCTCGCGCGTGATGATTGCCGACCAGATCCGTTCCGGCACCGATGTGCTGCTGGAAATCGACTGGCAAGGAGCGCAGCAGGTCAAGAAACAATTTCCGTACGGCGTCGGTATCTTTATCTTGCCGCCATCGATCGATGCCCTCGAAGAGCGCCTGAAAAAGCGCGGCCAGGACGAACCGCACATCATTACCCGCCGACTGCTGGCCGCGGGCGGCGAGATCGCGCATGCCGGCGAGTTTGAGTATGTTATTATCAATCAAGACTTTGCACGCGCTTTGTCAGATCTTGCCGCAATAGTTCAAGCGACCCGCTGCAGGTTCTCGCAACAAGCCGCACGCAACACATCTCTGTTTGCCCAACTGGGAATTCACGCCGTATCACGTTAACACTGCATAACACTGCAATTTCAGGAGCACCCTATGGCCCGCATCACCATCGAAGACTGCACCAGATACATACCTAACCGCTTCCAGCTCACCCTCGCCGCTACCTATCGCGCGCGACAACTGTTGCAGGGCCATACGCCTAAAGTCGACGCCAAGGACAAGCCAACCGTGGTCGCCTTGCGCGAGATCGCCGCAGGAAAAGTAGGTATCGAAATGCTCAAGAAAGTCCCAAGCTGACCGACATCTCCCGTAACTCGAATGACACTGGCGCAGCGAACCAACCGGCATGAACCTGACTCCTACGGATTCCCTGATTTCGGCTTTAACTAGTCGCACTGCGCCTGAGCGCCTGGCACCCAAAACGCCGGGCGCGTTCTTCTCCCCCGATCCCGGCAACCCGGTCACACCCGGCGTTGCCTCGGTCAGCCAGCTCAATGCCAAACTCTCCGAATACCTGTCTCCTTCCGACCTGAAAAAGGTCAAGGAAGCCTATCGCTTTTCGGATGAAATGCATCTGGGTCAAATGCGTGTGTCGGGTGAGCCGTACATCTCGCACCCGATTGCCGTGGCCGAAATTTGCGCTGACTGGAAACTGGACGCCCAAGCCATCATGGCAGCGCTACTGCATGATGTGATGGAAGACCAGGACGTCAAGAAAGAAGAATTGATCGAGCGCTTCGGTGCACCGGTCGCCGCGCTGGTCGATGGTTTATCCAAGCTGGAAAAAATCGAATTCCAGAGCCAGGTCGAAGCCCAGGCCGAAAATTTCCGCAAGATGCTGCTGGCGATGGCGCGCGACGTCCGCGTTATTCTGATCAAGCTGGCCGATCGCTTGCACAACATGCGCACGCTAGGCTCGATGAAGCCCGAGAAAAAACGGCGCATCGCTGGCGAGACGATGGAAGTGTATGTGCCGATTGCGCACCGCCTCGGCCTGAACAATATCTACCGCGAATTGCAGGATTTGTCGTTTTCGCACTTGCATCCGCTGCGCTACAAGACCCTGGCCAAGGCGGTCAAGGCAGCGCGCGGCAACCGGCGCGAAGTGGTCAGCAAGATCATGGAGTCGGTCAAGAACACCTTGCTGTCGGCCGACATGCAGGCACAGGTCTATGGCCGCGAAAAAACGCTGTACGGCATTTATCGCAAGATGCGCAGCAAGCATCTGTCGTTCTCGCAAGTGCTTGACGTCTACGGCTTTCGTATCGTCGTCGATAATTTCGCCCACTGCTACGTCGCACTCGGAACACTGCATGCGTTGTACAAGCCGATGCCAGGCAAGTTCAAGGACTACATCGCCATCCCCAAGCTCAATGGCTACCAGTCGCTGCATACGACGCTCATTGGCCCGTACGGCACGCCGGTGGAGTTCCAGATCCGTACACAGGAAATGCACCGTGTCGCCGAATCCGGCGTCGCCGCGCACTGGCTCTACAAGGATGACGAAAGCAGCCTGACCGATTTGCAGCAACGCACCCATGCATGGCTGCAGTCCTTGCTCGATATCCAGAAACAGACTGGCGATTCGGCAGAATTCCTCGAACATGTGAAGGTCGACCTGTTCCCGGATTCAGTCTACGTGTTCACTCCGAAATCCAAGATCATCGCCCTGCCGCGCGGTGCCACGGCACTTGACTTTGCTTACTCGATTCATACCGATGTCGGCGACCAGACCGTGGCCACCCGCATCAACCATGAACATGCGCCGTTGCGCACCGAGCTGCGCAACGGCGACATCGTCGAGATCATCACGTCCGCGAGTTCGCGGCCCAGCCCGACCTGGCTCACGTTTGTTCGCACCGGCAAGGCCCGATCGGCGATCCGGCATCATCTGCGCACCATCAACCTGTCCGAATCGATCGAGCTCGGTGCGCTGTTGCTCGGCCAGGCACTGGCGGCACTCAATCTCGACTCGAACGTTCCCGAGCCAACGATGGAGCGACTGCTCAACGAGTCCAGCGCCCGCTCGCTCGACGAACTGTATGCCGACATCGGCATCGGCAAGCGAATGGCGGCATTGGTAGCGCGTCACATCATGGGTCTCAATGACACGATGGGGCAGCCACTGCAAGCGCGCATCGCCGGCGGCGGCAATGACGTCGCGGTCAAACTCGATCCTGTCATCATTTACGGCAGCGACGGCGTCGCGGTGCAGCTGGCGCAATGTTGTCTGCCGATTCCGGGCGACAAGATCACCGGCCAGCTCAAGCGCGACCAGGGTCTGGTCGTGCACAGTCAGGAATGCGATGTGGCGCGGCGCGGCCACGACAAGGAACCGGAACGCTGGATTGATGTGGTGTGGGGCAGTGATCTGAACCGACGCTTCGATTGCAGGGTGATTGTTCTAATCAACAATGAACGCGGCGTGCTGGCGCGCGTGGCCGCCGAAATCGGCGAGTCCGATGCCAACATTACTTTCGTCGGCATGGATGAAGACCACGATTCGATCATGACCCAATTGCGCTTCACGGTACAGGTTGAAGATCGGGTCCACCTTGCGCGCATGATGCGCAACGTGCGCACGACCTCCGGTGTCACGCGCATCCTGCGCGAACGCGGCCAGTGGAGCAATCCGCCCGGCTAATGTCTCAGCTTGCAGCCGGTGCCGGGTAAGTCACTTCCAGTATCTGCAATTCTTCGGCACCGGACGGTGTCTTCAGGGTGATCGTGTCGCCTTCGCGCGACTTGGTCATGGCTCGCGCCACCGGCGATATCCAGCTGATCCTGCCATGCAGCGGATCGAGTTCATCAATCCCGACAATGGTAATCGTGTGCTGTTCCCCGGCGCTGTTCTCGTAGCGGACCGTCGCGCCAAAAAACACCTGGTCGTTGCCATGATGGACAGTCGGATCGACCACTTCTGCCAGATCAAGACGCTTGGTCAGGAAGCGAATCCGGCGATCGATTTCACGCAAGCGCCGCTTGCCATAAATGTAGTCACCGTTCTCGGAGCGGTCGCCGTTCGATGCCGCCCAATGGACAATGTGCACGACCTCCGGACGATCGACATCGATCAGGTGCAGCAACTCCGCACGCATGTTCTGGAAGCCGGCAGGCGTCATGTAGTTGCGCGTGCCGGGCGGGATGTCCGGCAACGCTAATTCATCATCCTCATCGTCCTCGGATTCCTTGACAAAGGCCTTGCTCATCGCGCCCCGCTTCAGACCCGGCGGGTGCCGGTATGCGCGACGGCCGTCGTGCCGGACTCGACGGTGAATTTCGCTCCGCTGTCGCGACCCAGTGTCTTGACCAGAAACGGCATCAATTCATTGAGCATCGCTTCCAGCCCGAACGGTGGATTGATCACGAACATGCCGCTGCTATGCAAACCGAAACCGTCCGGTGACGCCTCCGCGATCGACAGCGTGACATTGAGCCAGCCGTTGGCCTGCAGGCGCTTGAGCTTGTCGGGCAACTGGCGCGATTCCATCCGGTGCAAGACCGGATACCAGACCGCGTACGTGCCGGTAGCAAAACGCACCAGCGCATCTTGCAGCGTGTCCTTGACGCGCTTGTAATCGGATTTGTCTTCGTACGGCGGATCGATCAGCACCAGTCCGCGTCGTGACGGTGGCGGCAACAGCGCCTTGAGTCCAAGAAAGCCATCGCCCTTCTGGATCATGATGCGCTTGCCGCGCACTGTGGCACGTATGCCCTGCTCTGCCGCATGGGCTTCGACCTTGCGGAAGTTATCCTGCAGGATGCGGGCATCGGCCGGATGCAATTCGAACAGGCGCAAGCGGTCGGCTTCGCGCATGACCTTGTCGGCCACGTACGGCGAACCTGGGTAGTAGCGCAACTTGCCGCTCGGGTTCATTTTCTTGATCATCTGGATATATTCATGCAGCACAGGCGGCAAGTCCTTGCGGCTCCACAGCGGCGCAACACCGCTTTCGAATTCGGCATTCTTGGCCGCATACCCGCCATCGAGCGCATACACGCCGGCACCGGCATGGGTGTCGATGTACATGTAGGGCGTGTCTTTTTGATTCAGGTAGCGCAGCAACTGCATCATCACGACGTGCTTGAGGACGTCGGCATGATTGCCCGCATGGAAGGCGTGGCGGTAACTCAACATAACAATGATCGATCTTGGTAAGGAAATGAAAGGAGGCGCGGACTTCGGCGCCGACCCTGCGGATGGCGCATTTTAGCAAGTCCCGACTGCTTCAAGTAATTGCTCTGCAATCAGCGCAAGGAAAAGTGTCCGAGCCGACGCCAGTGCTCCTGGCGCTTTTGCAATGCGGTCGTGGCGCACAGCAAAACAAAAGAAAGTATCAGCAACAACAGCGCAAAACCGTGGGCATCCGGGTAGTTCAGTTTTTGCGCCTCGTCGTACAACGCAATCGACGCCACCCGCGTCACGCCGGGAATCCCGCCACCCAGCATCAGCACGACACCGAACTCGCCGATGGTGTGGGCAAACGCGAGGATCGCTCCCGAATAAACCCCGGCTTTCGACAGCGGCAGCAGCACATGGCGGAATGTCTGGCGCGGCGTCATGCCCAGCGAATACGCGGCGTGGGCCATTTCCGGTCGCAACATGCGAAACGCCGCCATCACGGGTTGCAAGGCAAACGGCAGACTGTAGACACACGAGCCGATGACCAGTCCGGCAAATGAAAACGGCAAGGTCTGGCCGAACAGCTGTTGCCACCACTGTCCGAGCGCATGCTGTGGCGACAGCAGCGTGAGCAGGTAAAAACCGATCACGGTAGGCGGCAGCACCAGCGGCAGCGACATCAGGATTTCCAGCAGCAATGCCGCACGATGGCGCGTCGTGGCCAGCCACCAGCCCAGCGGCAACACGATCAGCATCAGGATCACCGTCGAGACGGCAGCGAGCTGAATGGTCAGCGCTAGCGCGACCCACAATTCATGCGGCAACAACCAGACCGGAGTGATCACCGCGGCATCTCTGGAAAGACAAATCCGTACTTGCGCAGAATGGTCCGACCGGCTTCGCCAGCCAGGAAGTCCACGTATTGCTTTGCCAGTGGATTGCTGCGCCCTCTGGCCGTCACGATGACGCCTTGTTCGATCCGTGGATACCAGGCCTGCGGGACTGGCCAGCTGCGGCCAGGCCGGGCCGTGCCAGGCTTGAAATGGGCGGCACTGACTAATCCGACCTGGGCATTACCGGTTGCGATGAATTGCCCGGTCTGCGCGACGTTATCGCCAAAGACCAGACGCGACTGGACCTGATCCCACACGCCGGCATGCTGCAACGCATCGCGGGCAGCGCGACCGTAGGGTGCCAGGTCAGGATTGGCAATCGCGATGCGCTTGACCCGTGCATCCTCGAACAAGGTGAATCCGGTAGACGGATCGAGGATCGGGTCGGCGGTCCACAACACCAGCTGGCCATAGGCATACGTGATCAGCGAGGACAGATCGGCGTGACCCGCCTTGGCCAGTGCGACCGGATAGGCCAGATCAGCAGACAGGAACACGTCAAACGGTGCACCGTTGGAAATCTGAGCATAAAAATTCCCCGATGACCCGATGCTGGCACTGACGGCAGCACCGCCATGCAGTGCACCGAATTGCGCATTGAGCTCATCGATGCATTGCGCCAGATCCGCGGCGGCAGCGACCTGCAGGACCGGCTTTGCCTGCACCTGGCCAAAGCAAAGCAGCAAGACGATGAGCAAGGGGCGGGTCAAACGACGAAGCAAAGGCACAAAAGTCATGGCAGCAAATTCAAATGGGGTGGCGGATTGTAGCAAGCGCGGGCGCGATTCTGCGTACCGATGTCTGACAAGATCGCGCAGGCCAGTGATCGAAGAGCAGCATTACCGGACATTGCCACGCAAGACCAGCACATGCTCGCGCAACAACTCGGGCGTGACCTGCGTCGACGGCAAAGGCGCACCGACAACCAGCCTCAGTGTGGAGCGCAGGCCGCGCTGGAAAACGCGATCAAACGGATTGCCGCTGGCATGCGAAAACAAGCTGCCCCACAAGCCGCACAGGGCCATCGGAATCACCGGCACCGGCGAGCGCTGCAGGATTTTCATGATGCCGCCACGGAAGACATTGATCTCGCCAGTGACGGTCAATTTACCTTCAGGAAAAATACAAACCAGCTCATCGTGCGCCAGCGCGAGTTCGATCGCGGCGTAGGCTTTTTCCGTCACGACCGAGTCTTCGCTGGACGGCGCGATCGGTATCGCACCGGCGCTTCTGAACAGCCAGGACAACAGCGGGAACTTGAAAATACGGTGGTCCATCACGAACCGGATCGGACGCGGACTCGCGGCCAGAATCACGATCGCATCGACATAGCTGACGTGATTGCAGACCAGCACTGCCGCACCCTGCAACGGGATATGCGCCCCGTCGACGACACGCACCCGATGGATGGTGTGAATCAGCAACCAGGCAAGAAAGCGAATCAGGAACTCCGGCACCAGCAAGTAGATGTACAGCGCGACCAGCGCATTGAGCAGAGCGGTGACCAGAAATAATTGCGGCACGGTGACGCCGTTTTTCAGTAGCAGCATCGCCAGCAATGCCGCGGATACCATGAACAGCGCGTTGAGAATATTCATGCCGGCAATCGTGCGCGACAGGTGACGCGGATCGCAGCGGGTCTGGATCAGCGCGAACAGTGGCACGATATACAAGCCGCCCGACATCCCGATCATCAGGCAGGCAAACAGGATACGCAGGCTACCCGTTTGCGCCAGAAAACCGGCCGCGTCGACCGGCAAGGTATTGGTGTACGCGAGGCTGGCGAGGAAGAGTTCGATACCGAACACTGACAAGCCGATGGAGCCAAACGGCACCAGACCGATCTCGACACGATGGTCGGAGAGCTTCTCGCACAGCAGCGAACCGGCACCAATCCCGAGCGAAAAAACCGTCAGCAGCAACACGAACACGCCGTGGTCGCCGTGCAGGTAATTTTTTGCGAACAGCGGGAATTGCGCGAGAATGATCGCGCCATAAAACCAGAACCAGGAATTGCCCAGCAAGGATAAAAACACCGTCCGGTTCTGGCGCGAGTAATTCAGGTTGCGCAAGGTCTCGGTGAACGGATTCCAGTTCACTTTCAACTCCGGCACCGGTGCCGGTGACGGCGGGATGGCGCGGCTGAACCACCAGCCCAGTACCGCCAGTGCCAGCGTACCGACGGCGATGACTTCGACACCCCACGGCTTGCTGACGATCAGCAGCGCACCCAACACTTCGCCCAGCAGGATGCCGACAAAGGTACCGCTCTCGACCAGCCCGTTGCCGCCGATCAGTTCGGACCGTCTGAGGTGCTGCGGCAGGTAGGCGTATTTCACCGGCCCGAACAGGGTCGAGTGCAAGCCCATGCCGACGAGGGCCAGCAACAGCAGCGGCAGGTTGTGCGTGATCCAGCCGAGACCGGCCAGCGCCATGATCGCGATCTCCAGCACCTTCACCAGCCGCGCCACCCTGCCCTTGTCGAACTTGTCCGCCAGTTGCCCGGCGGTGGCCGAGAACAGCACGAATGGCAGGATGAACAGGCCCGGAATCAGGTTTGTCAGCAGGACCGGATCGAGCGTGGTCCAGCTCAGCGCGTCGTAGGTCAGTATCGTCAGCAGCGCTGTCTTGAAGACATTGTCATTGAGCGCGCCAAGAAATTGCGTCCAGAAAAACGGCGCAAAGCGTCGCTCTCCCAGCAGCGCGAACTGGCTTTGAGCAGGCACCACCGGCCGTTCGGAACTCAGGCGATCAACGCAGCCAGCGCGGCTCCGCTCAGGTAGGCATTTTCAATCTTGCCGGCTCCTTCGAGTCCGGCAGAGAACCAGTCACCGCACGCGCCGATACGCAATTTTTTATTCCACAGGCAATCTTCTTTCAGCGGTGCCGCCGCCTGCGAATAGCGCCAGCGATGCACCGTCGCAAATACCGGTTGCACCTGACTGCCGGTGGCTTCATGAAAAGCCTTCAACAGTTTTTCACGGACCCGGTCCGGCTCGTCTTCCAGATGCTCGATGCTCCATGCCGCCGAGGCCTGACCGATCCAGTGTTCGCCCGGACGACGTCCCGGTTTGGAAGCATCATGCGCCAGCCATGACAGCCGTGAATTGCTGACCCAGGCACCGTCGTAGCCCAGCTCCAGCGAATCCTGAAACGCCGCCATCAGGGTCCAGCACGGCACCAGCAACGCCTTGTTGGCGGCCTTGGCAAAGGCCGGCACCACCGCCAGCAAGGTCGTCGCCTGATCGGCCGGTACGGCCACAATGACGGCATCAAAGGGACCCGCGCTGGCGGCAATCGGCACCGTATCGCAGTGCACGGCCAGCAGCCATTGCTCGCCCTTGTCGGTGTCGATGCGTTCGATCTGCCCGATCCGCTGTCCGGTGCGCACGTCCAGTCCTTGCGCCAGATGCACCCCGACCGAGCGCATGCCCGGCACGCCGACATGGCGATTGCCCGACTTGCCGGCTGGTGTCGACTTGCCGTGATCGAGCGCAACGAACTTGCCTTTCCATGGCGCGACCCAACCGGCCTTGGTCCAGGCAGCCACATCATTCTTGAACGCGGCGCTGCTGGCCGTGAAATATTGGGCACCATGATCGAAGCCACCGAGGTCAGTCTGGCGCGTGCTCATCCGGCCGCTGACCGCATGACTTTTTTCATACACGGTGACGCTGTGTCCCTGTTCCTGCAAGCGACGTGCGCATGTCAGGCCGGACAGTCCGGCCCCGATGATGGCGATATGCATGGTGCTAACTCCCTGAGCGGACGATCGGCATCGAACGTCCTGGTAGAAATGGAAATGCCGCTAAAGACTGCCTTGTTCAGGTAGCCATTCAGACGGCCAGTAACGGCGCAGCAATGGCACCGTAAAAACTATCCGGTAGAAAATTATTCGTCGCCTTCGACAGGCCAGTCGCGGATATAGGCTTTCAGCATTTTGTTTTCGAAACTCTGGGCTTCAACGACCGCACGGGCGACATCGTAAAACGAGATCACGCCCATCAGCGTCTTGGCATCGAGTACCGGCACGTAGCGCGCATGACGCTCCAGCATCAGGCGGCGCACTTCGTTGATTTCGGTTTCCGGCGTGACCGTGATCGGGTGATCATCCATGTGCTTGCGCACCAGGCTCTTGCCGATTTCACCGCCGTTTTCATGCAGGGTTTTCATGACTTCGCGAAAGCTCAGCATGCCGACCAGTTCACCAAACTCCATGACAACGAGCGAGCCAATGTCTTTTTCGGCCATCGTGATGACCGCTTCAAGCATTGGTGTTTCGGGAGTAACGGTGTAGAGGATATTGCCCTTGACCTGCAGGATTTCAGATACTTTCATTTTTCGTGTCCCGGACTCGTTGTTGTTCTGTTGATTGCAATGTAGCGTAAGCAGGTCCAAAAATCTAGCGCACTCCCAAGCACTTTCGGCACGACCGGATGCAAGTGCTAGGATTCAACCCTTCCCGACAGGAGATACAGTCCAATGAGTGGTCCACATTACCCCGGTTTCGATACGCTTGCATTGCATGCCGGTGCCGTCCCCGACCCCGCCACCGGTGCGCGCGCCACACCGATCTACCTGACCAGCTCGTTTGTCTTCAAGGACTCCGACCATGCCGCGTCGCTGTTCAACATGGAGCGTTCCGGTCATGTTTATTCGCGCATCTCGAACCCGACCAATGCGGTGCTGGAAGAACGCATCGCGGCGCTGGAAGGCGGCGTTGCCGGTATCGCCACCGCCAGTGGCCAGGCCGCGATGCATCTCGGACTGGTGACGATTGCCGGTGCCGGTTCGCACATCGTCGCCTCGCGCGCGCTATACGGCGGCTCGCACAACCTGCTGGGCTACACGCTCAAGCGCTTCGGCATCGAGACCACCTTCGTCGATCCGCGCGACCTCGATGCCTGGCGCGCCGCGATCCGGCCGAACACCA
>CANFED010000079.1 GCA_947445995.1 Oxalobacteraceae bacterium
AGCGCCAGCGGCGCATCGGGTGCGATACCTTTTGGGCCTACCCACAATTGGGCGTCGTAGATGTGCAGGCCGAACCAGCGGAACGTGCCTTGTCCGGACAGTTTTGCCGCGGGTACGTCGGCCTCGATGAAGGCGGGTGCGGACCAGGCCGGCAGCGCCATCACCATGCTCAGCAGCAGCCCGGAAAACAGCATTCCCAGGCGGCGCGCGATCATGGTTTTTCCAGCGTGAATTGCGCGACGTCGATGCTGCCGGCGCGAAAACCCGCTTCGCAATACGCCAGGTAAAACTCCCAGGTACGCAGGAACCGGTCATCGAACCCTTGTGCCCGCACCTTCGGTAATTGTTCCTTGAACGCGCTGCGCCACTCGTCGAGTGTGCGGGCGTAATCGAGGCCGAACTTGAATTCGTTGACCACGCGCAGACCGTACTGTTCGGCGTATTGCTTGAACACTTTCGGCGATGGCAGCATGCCGCCGGGGAAGATGTATTGCTGGATGAAGTCGGTGCCCTTGCGGTAGCGTTCGAACAGTGCATCGTCGATGACGATGGTCTGAATGCAGGCGCGACCACCCGATTTCAGATTGCGTGCAATACATTCGAAGTAGCTCGGCCAGTAGCTTTCGCCGACCGCTTCGAACATCTCGATCGAGGCGATGCCGTCGAACTGGCCGCTGGTGTCGCGGTAGTCCTGCAACAGCAGTTCGACCTGGTCGACCACGCCGGCATCAGCAAGACGCTGGCGGGCAAAGTTCAGCTGTTCCGTTGACAGCGTCAGGCCAGTGACATGAGCTCCGGCATCGCGCGCAGCGATTTCGGCAAAGCCGCCCCAGCCGCAGCCGATTTCGAGGATGCGGGCGTCTTTGCCGACGTCCAGTTCGCTGAGGATGCGGCGGTATTTGGCATGCTGGCCGTCTTGCAGGCTGTCGATGTGGCCGTTCGAAAACAGCGCGCTCGAATACGTCATCGACGGGTCCAGCCAGAGCTGGTAAAAATTGTTGCCGATGTCGTAGTGCGCATGGATATTTTTGCGACTACCCGAGCGCGAATTGCGGTTGAACAGGTGCTTGACGCGATACAGCAGGCTGCCCCACCAGGTGCCATAAATCACCGATTCGACGGCATGCCGGTTGCGCGTGAACAGCTCGACCAAAGCCGGCAGGTTGTCGGTGGTCCAGTGGCCATCGATGAAAGTTTCGGCAAAGCCGATGTCGCCGGATTTCAGGGCAGCGCTGCAGACTTCCCAGTTGTTGAGCTTCATCGTGACCGGCGTCGAACTGTCGCCGAAGCGGGCGCTCTGGCCATCCGGGAATTCCATCACGATCGCGCCTTGATCGATCTTGCGCAGCAGTTGCAGCACGAACTGGACTTGCGACGGAAAGCCCTCGGTCGACAGGGGCTTGGTGTGGACGGGAAGTGGGGCGGTCGTGGTGTTCATCGGCTCAGCTCTTTGGACGGGGGTGCGGGTTTGCTATAAAACGGAACGCGTTTGAAAAACAGTTTCAGCGCTTGCCAATGGATGCGTACGATCACGCCGAACGTCATCAGCGGGTACGTGAAAAAGCCGCGCAGCACGCTGCGGTTGTTCAGTGTGGTGGCGCTGCCGGCGACACTGGTGAGCAGCAGCGGACCGCTGGCATCGTCATGGTCGATACGGGCAATCGTGTGCGCGCCTTTGTGCACGAAGCGAAAGCGATAGGTGCCCGAGGTCGCGCAGAACGGCGAGACATGGAACACCTTGCGTGCGGTCATTTCTTCGCCGAGCGTCATCGCTGCGCCGCTATCGAGCAGGTAGCAATGTTTCTCGCCGAAGGTATTGCTGACCTCGCACAGGATGGCGCGCAGTGCACCGTCGGTGCGGTGGCAAAACCAGAACGAGACCGGATTGAAGACATAGCCGAACACGCGCGGAAAAGTCTGCAGCCAGATTTCGCCGGTGGCGTCGCTGATGCCTTCGCAGCGCAGCAGGTTGTCGATCCAGGGCAGCAGTGCCTGCTGGCCATCGCCGTGATCGCGGTCGTGGAACGACAGCAGGTTGAAGCGGTTGCGCGAAAACAGGCTCGGGCCGAAGCCGTCGGCACCCAGCGTGCGCAGCGGCAAGCGCAGGAAGTACACGCCATACGTGAAGGCGTTGGCCACCGGACGCAAGCGGCTGTGAGCCACCTTGCCGAAGCACAGGCTGGGAGCATTGGCCTGCTTCATCTCAGGCCGCCACGCGCAGTGCTTGCTGGCGCTCCAGCATGGCGATCGCCTGTGCGACGGCCAGGCCCGACTTCAGGCCATCTTCATGAAAACCATAGCCGGTCCAGGCACCGGCATACCAGGTGTTGCGCACGCCTTGCAGCATTGGCAAACGGCCTTGTGCGTGGATCGCTGCAGCATCGAACAGCGGGTGCGCATAGTCGTATTCGGCAATCACCTTGGCCGGATCCGGCTCATCGATCGGGTTGAGCGACACGATCACCGGCGTCGTGAACGGCAGCGGCTGCAACTGGTTGATCAGGTAGTGCACGCAGACCTTTGGCGTCTGGCTGTTCTGGCTCTGGTAATTCCAGGCCGACCAGGTTTTGCGGCTTTCCGGCAGACAGCTGGCATCGGTGTGCAGCACGGCGCGGTTCGGCTCATAGCGCACCGCCGACAGTACGGCGTGTTCGGCAGCGCTGGCGTCACTGAGCAGGGCCAGGCTCTGGTCGCTGTGGCTGGCCAGTACAACATGCTCGAACTGGTGTTCGCCGTCGTCGGTGCGGATGCTGATGCGGGTGTCCGCACCATGTGGTTTGCGGGTAATCGCGCGTACCGGTGTGTGTAGTGCCGTATGGCCGATTTTTGCCAGCAGCTTGTCGACATACTGGCGTGCGCCACCGCGTACGGTTTGCCATTGCGGTCGGCCATTGACTTGCAGCAGGCCGTGGTTATGGCAAAAGCGCACGAAGGTCGAGAGCGGAAACGCCAGCATCTGCTCGGTCGGACACGACCAGATGCAGCCGGCCATCGGCAGCAGATACCAGGCGCGGAACTGCTCGGTGTACTTGTTCTGCACCAGGAATTCGCCAAGCGAAATGCCGGAAGCAAGATCGTCGCCGGCCAGTGCCATCGCCGTGGTCTCGCGGTTGAAGCGCAGGATGTCGCGCAGCATGCCAATGAAGCGCGGGCTCAACAGATTGCGGCGCTGGGCGAACACGGCATCGAGGTTGCCGCCAGCCCATTCGAGCGTGCGCTTGCCCAGTGGCAGCTTGACCGAGAACGACATGTCGGTGCCGACGGTCTCGACATCGAGTTCCTTGAACAGGGCCACGAGGTTCGGATAGGTCTTGTGGTTGAATACCAGAAAGCCGGTATCGACGCCGTGGGTATGGCCATCGAGCGTCACGTCGACGGTATGGGTGTGGCCGCCAAAATAATCATTGGCTTCGAACAGCGTGACATCGTGGCCAGCTTCGGACAGGCGGTAAGCGCATGACAAGCCGGAAATGCCGGCACCTACAACTGCTATTTTCATGTCTTCTCTCCTGCCCGAATAAAGTTAATAAATTTCAACAGCTCGCTACACTACTACGCGCCTGCGGTTCAATCGGATTCACTACAGCTAATTAACCGGGTTGGCTCAGCGCTTTTTCGATGGCGTTCACCAGGTTCGGGTTAGCCGGTTCGACTTCACTGGCAAAACTGGTGATGACTTTGCCGCTGCGGTCGATCAGGTATTTGTGGAAATTCCATTGCGGGGTTTTGCCGGTGGCTTTGGCCAGCGTGGCATAGAGCGGATTGGCGTTCGGACCGGTGACCACCGCTTTCGAAAACATCGGGAATTTCACACCGTAGGTGTTGAAGCAGAAGTCGGCGATTTCCTTGCTTGAGCCTGGCTCCTGCTTGCCAAAGTCATTGGAGGGAAAGCCAAGCACGACCAGTCCGCGTCCCTGATACTTAGCGTACAGCGCTTCGAGGCCCTTGTACTGCGTGGTAAAACCGCAGTAGCTGGCGGTATTGACGACGAGCGTGACCTTGCCCGCATACTGGCAAAGGTTTTGCGGCGTCTCATCTTGCAAGCGCTTGAATTGCTGCTGCAGCACGGCGGGGCAGGCGGCAGCCGCAGCCGGCTGGGATTGCGCCAGGGCCGCTGGCAGCAAGCCGGTCGTGGCGATGGCAAACAGCAAAAAAGCGATGATCCGTTGGCGCATATTCATGATTGAAGACTCGCTGGTATTATTCTGGGCTTGCCAGTCTAACTGATTTTTCAACCCCACTTCGACGGTATGATCGGGCTGCTGCTGCGGCAGTCCGGCAAGCCCTCCCTGTCACCGGATGTGAAAGACATTCCCGATGGTCAATTCCCCTTTTTTTGTGGCAACGGCATGATGCGCCGTTTGGTTCTGGTGCTGGGCGATCAGCTCTCGCTGGAGAACCCGGCATTAGCGGATTTTGATCCGCAGCGCGATACGGTCGTGATGATCGAGGCCGCCAGCGAAGGCATGGCGGTGTGGTCGCACAAGGCGCGCATCACGCTGTTCCTGTCGGCGATGCGGCATTTTGCGCTGGCGCTGGGCGAGCGCGGCTGGCCGTTTATTTACGTGAAACTCGATGACCCGTTGCCGGGCGATTTTGCGGCCCGTCTCGGTGCCGTGCTGGCCGAACATCAGCCGCTGGCGCTGTACGTGGCCGATCCCGGTGAATGGCGCATGCAGCAATTGCTGGAGCAGGTTTGCGCGACGTCGCAGACGCCATTGCGCGTGATCGACGATACCCATTTCCTGTGTAGTCGCAGCGAATTTGCGACCTGGGCCAAAGGTAAAAAAGAATTGCGCATGGAGTTTTTTTATCGTGTGATGCGCAAGAAACATCAGGTCTTGATGGCTGGCGATCAGCCCGAGGGTGGCGAGTGGAATTACGATGCCGAGAATCGCAGCGCGTTTCCGAAGCGCACCGGTCCCGGCGTGATTCCGCCACCGGCCCGGTTTGCGCCGGACGCGATCACCCGTGAAGTCATCGCGCTGGTCGAGGCCGAGTTCACGGATCATCCGGGCAGCACCGATAATTTCATCTGGCCGGTCGACCGGGCCCAGGCCTTGCAGGCGCTCGATGCCTTCATCGCGACCCGGTTGGTCGGCTTCGGTACCTATCAGGATGCGATGTGGACCGATACGCCGTTCGGCTGGCATGCGCTGCTGTCGACCAGCCTGAACCTGCATTTGCTGTCGCCGGCCGAAGTGATTGCCGCTGCCGAGGCGGCCTACCGCAACGGCACGGCGGCGCTGGCCAGTGCCGAAGGCTTCATTCGTCAGGTGCTCGGCTGGCGCGAATTCATTCGCGGGGTCTACTGGCTCGACATGCCCGGCATGAAGCAGGCCAATCATTACGATCATCAACGCGCGCTGCCGAAATTTTACTGGACCGGCGACACCGGCATGGCCTGCATGAAAGCGGCCATCGGCCAGACGCTGGAACATGGTTATGCCCATCACATCCAGCGTCTGATGGTGACCGGCAATTTTGCGCTGCTGGCGGAATTGTCTCCGCAGCAGGTCAGTGACTGGTATCTGGCGGTTTATGTCGATGCGGTCGAGTGGGTCGAGTTGCCCAACGTGGCGGGGATGGCATTGCATGCGCTTGGCAACCGTTTCACCAGCAAGCCGTATATTTCGAGCGGTGCCTACATCAAACGCCAGAGCAACTATTGCAGTGGTTGCCGGTATGATCCGGCGCAGCGTCTCGGCGCAAGCGCCTGTCCGTTCACGACGCTGTACTGGAATTTCATCGACAAGCATGAAGCGACATTGGTCGGCAATCCGCGCACGGCGTTAATGGCGAAAAACCTGACGCGCTTGTCGAGCGAGGAGCGTGCCGATATTCGTATTCTTGCAGCCGACATGCTGGATAACCTCGACAGCTTGTGAGGTCAGGGCGACAGTAAGTTTTGGGTAGTCCGGCAGGACTTCTGGTACGTGCCGCGCTGCGCTTGCCGCAGACGCATTTGTTGGTAAAATCAACCAGTTACTTTATCTTTATTAAGGCACTTATGCTGTACCCAGAATTGTTTAAATCGCTTGAGCAAGTCCGCTGGAACATGGATACCGACGTTCCCTGGGATCAGTTCGATGCGTCGAAACTCACGGATGAGCAGGCCCAGACAATCCGTATGAACGCCATCACCGAGTGGTCGGCGCTGCCTGCTACCGAAATGTTCTTGCGTGACAATCGCGGTGACAGTGACTTTTCTGCTTTCATGTCGGTCTGGTTCTTCGAAGAGCAAAAGCATTCGCTGGTGTTGATGGAATACCTGCGCCGCTTCCGTCCCGAATTCGTGCCGACCGAAGCCGAACTCGACAAAGTCCGTTTCGAGTTCGATCCGGCACCGGCCCTTGAAACACTGATGATGCATTTCTGCGGCGAGATCCGGCTCAATCACTGGTATCGCTGTGCCTCCGAATGGCACTCCGAGCCAGTCATCAAGCAAATCTACAAGATGATCAGCCAGGATGAAGCACGTCATGGTGGTGCCTATCTGCGCTACATGAAAAAAGCGCTGGGTGTTTCTGGTGATACCGCACGCGTCGCGTTTGCCAAGATTGGCGTGCTGATGGCGTCGGCCCGACGCACCGAAAAACCATTGCACCCAACTAACTTGCACGTGAACCAGTCGCTGTTTCCGAACGACACGGTGCAATCGCGCTTGCCGGACCCGGAGTGGCTGGAGCACTGGCTCGATGGTCAGATCAAGTTCGACGGCGAATGGGAAAAGAAAGTGGTCGACCGCATCCTGCACAACATGTCACTGTTATTCGAGCGCAGTTTCACGACGGTGCAGGAACTCAACCGTTACCGCAAGGAAGTGATCAACCAGATGGCACTGCCCGTTGCCGCGACGTGATCGGTATGTGATGTAATCAAGAGCCGCAAGAATTTTCTTGCGGCTTTTTTAATCTTGACAGGAGACTTGCCATGTCCGATTTCGAGCACAAGATTTGCCGCCGCAACGAGCTTGCCTCGCGCATTGCGCATCTTCCCCAGCCCGTCGTGATGACCAATGGCGTCTTCGATATCCTGCATCGCGGCCATGTCACCTATCTGGCGCAGGCCCGTGCACTCGGTGCCTCCCTGGTCGTAGCCGTCAATACCGATGCGTCGGTCAAGCGTCTCGGCAAGGGCAGCGACCGGCCACTCAATCATTGCCCGGACCGGATGGCGGTGATTGCGGCGCTTGAGTCAGTGAGCCTGGTGGTGGCGTTCGATGAAGATACCGCGCTGGAAGTGGTCCGTGAAGCGCATCCGGGGATCTATGCCAAAGGCGGCGATTACGAGATGGACACCATACCGGAAGGCAAGGAAGTCCTGAGTTATGGCGGCAAGGCCATCGCCATTGACTTCAAGCACGACCGTTCAACAACCCAGTTGTTGTCGAAGGTCAGGCAGGCACCGGAAGAGTTGTAGCGCTCAGTATGTTGCAGTCAGTGCACCGACTTCGACCTGCGTATCGATAACGCCGGCCTTGTCGAACGTCAGGCGCAGCGGAATTGCCTGGCCCTCTGTCAGTGGTTGTTTCAGTCCGGTCAGCATCACGTGATAACCGGTGCCGGCTACCATCGTCAGCGTGGCGTTGGCCGCAATCGCGACATCGGACACTTCACGCATTTTCATGATATTGCCGCTCATCGACATCGTATGCAGTTCGGCTAAAGCCGCAACCGGGGTCGAGACGCCCAGAAGCTTGTCTGCGCTAGCGCCGTTATTCTTGATGGTCAGGTAGACCGCGGCAGACGGTTGGCCCGGTGCCGAAGCGCGTGCCACTGCGCGGCTGATGTCGATGGCCGGATCAGCAGCAAAGGCGTTGCCGGCGAGGGCGGTGATAGCAACGAAAATCAGAGTAGTCAGACGCATCAGGAGTCCTTGGGTAAGAGGGTAGGAAGATGAGGGCACAAGAGGTGGGTGCTCATCACGCACCACCGGCATAGCCGTTCTGGCGCCATGCTTCGTAGACTACGACTGCAACCGTGTTCGACAAGTTCAGACTGCGGTTGTCAGGTCGCATCGGCAGGCGGAGTCGCTGCTCAACCGGAAAGGACGCACGCAACGCCGGGTCCAGGCCTTTGGTTTCGGAACCGAACACGAAGACATCGCCGGCGCGGAACTGGCCGCTGGCGAACGGGGTCGATCCATGCGTGGTCAGCGCGAACATGCGTGCCGGGTCCGGCTGCAGCGTCGCCATGAAATGCGCCCAGTCGGGATGGACCTGCATCGTCGCGTAATCATGATAGTCGAGGCCGGCACGGCGCATCTTGGCATCGTCGAGCGGAAAACCCAGCGGTTCGATCAGATGCAATTGCGCGCCGGTGTTGGCGCACAGCCGGATGATATTGCCGGTGTTGGGCGGGATTTCTGGTTCGACCAGTACGACATGAAACATGGAGTCCTTGAAATGAAAATTATCCTGGCAGCGTGCGGGCAAAGACCAGATTGGTGACCCGACTCGCACCGAAGCGTTTGAGTGTCGATGCCAGTTCGTGCAGCGTTGCGCCGGTGGTCATGACATCATCGACCAGACCGACGTGGCGTCCGGTCACGCTCGCCAGCGACTGCGCTGGCACCACGAAGGCCGCCCGCATGTTCTGCTGTCGCTGGCGCGCCGGCATCGCCGCCTGAGCCTGGGTATCGCGCACCCTGACCAGCAGGGCCGGTGAAAGCGGAAGTGTAAGCGAACGCGCCAGCGGCCGTGCAATTTCAAGCGCCTGATTGTAGCCCCGCTCGATCAGTCGCTGCGGTCCCAGCGGCACCGGTGCCAGCAAATCAGGCCAGTCGCTGCGCTCTGGCGCGGCGGCGAGGATGGCCTCTTCGAGCAAGTTGCCCAGCAGCGCTGCCAGTGGCAGCGCTGCACCGAATTTCAGAGCGAGCACCAATTGGTCGATCGGGGCCTGATAGTCGGCGGCAACAATGGTCGCATCAAAGGCGGGCGGGTTGCGCAGGCAGACACCACAGACCGGCACCCCAGAAACCGGCAGCGCGCAGCGCTGGCAGCGTTGTATCGTGTGCCGGAAAAATTGCGACTTGCATGGTTCGCACAGGATGCCCGGTGCGGTCAGTCCGCACAGTGCACAGTCAGAAGGCAGTAGCGCTGACAGACTAGCCTGGCAAGATGCCAGTCGATGTCTCCAGCGCCATCTCATCGGAGCGAAAAAGGAAGTGGGCGTGTAGACTCCGTCACCATCAACTCCCTCATGGTCAGGTATTTTTTGTGACATCCGACTCCTCCGCAATTAAAAAAACCCAGAGCGCACCGATCGATCTCGATCGTGTCCGGCAGTTGTTCGCGCGCCCGCAGCGCTTGACCGAGTCGGATTTTCTGCGCCGCGAAATTGCTGCGCGGATGCAGGAACGACTGGCGCTGGTCAGGCTGACGCCGCTGCGTGTAATCGATGCAGGTTGCGGCGAGGGTGCCGACTTGATGCCGCTGCAGAAGCGCTATCCTGCCGCGCAGGTTCTCGGGATCGATGCGGCAGCCGCGATGGTGCAGAAAGCCCGCGCCACGCAGGGTGCCGCGTCCTCGGCGCTCAACAAATTGATGGCGCAGTGGCTGCCGGTACGTCCTGCCGGCGCAGCAATGCTGTGCGGTGATTTCTCCCGCTTGCCGGTCGGCCCGCAATCCGTTGACCTGATCTGGTCGAACCTCGCGCTGCACTGGCACCCGTCGCCTGATCAGGTGTTTGCCGAGTGGCGGCGCGTCTTGCGGGTCGATGGCTTGCTGATGTTCTCGTGCTTCGGGCCGGATACGTTCCAGCAGTTGCGCAGTGCCTTTGCCGCAGTCGATCCGAGTCCGCATATCTTGCCGTTCGTTGACATGCATGACTTCGGCGACATGCTGGTCGAGGCAGGCTTCTCGACGCCGGTGATGGATATGGAGACCATTACTGTCACGTATCGGTCGGTCGATAAACTGCTGGCCGAGGTGCGGGCATTGGGCGGCAATCCGCTGGCCACGCGTGCGCGCGGGCTGACGGGGCGCGCGCACTGGCAGGCAATGAAAGACCACTTGGAGCAATTGCGTGCGTCCGACGGGACGATTGCGCTGACCTTTGAAGTGATCTACGGACATGCTTTCCGTCCGGCACCCAAAACGACTTCGCGTGGTGAATCTATCGTGCGACTGGATTTTCCGCCGCGACGATGAAAAAAGCGGGCGGGCGAAGGACGTAAAAAGTAAAGCAGGATGAGCGACAGGTTGCGCCCGCAGCAGCTGGTGCCACGGGCTTGCAAGGCAAACGACGCGGTTATTCCGCTTGATACGAAGGCGAATTCCGACATATACTTCGACGGTTTTTCGCCGTGGCTTTTGAGTGCAATCATAAATTCGGGGTTGAAACCATGGCAGAGCAACAGTGGATGCTGAAAAGAAACTGCTCGATATCGCCGCGACAGCTGGCCCGGTTTTACGCCAGCCTGTGTTTCGTGTCGCTGCTACTGGCAACTATTTTTACACTCGGTGGTGCCTGGCTGGTACTGGTTTTCTCGGTAGTCGAGCTATCCGCAGTTGGCGCAGCGTTTTTGTATTACGCACGCCATGCTTGCGACCGGGAATGCATCTGGTTTGCCGGTACTGACATGGTGGTCGAACTGGTCGAATCGGATCGCATACGGCAGCTCAGGTTTGACATCAGTACGCTTCGTATCGATGCACCCGGTCTGCCGAGCGCACTGATACGAATCAGGTCAGGTAACTCCCAGATAGAAGTTGGGCGCTATTTGCCGTATTACAAGCGGCGTGAGTTTGCTTCCGAACTAAGACAGTCGCTGACACGAGTAAGTTGCAACTAATGTAGGCCTGCAGTCAAGTCAGTCCACACCGATCCGGTTGTGAACACCCGCGAGACAGAATTATTAAATTGGGTTGTTGAGGAAAACATGAAACAAGTGAAGCGCCTTCAATCGATGATGTTTGCAGCCACCGTGGCGGCGAGCGGCCTGGCAAGTGCAGCGGACGTTCAGGATATTCCTGGCGGACCTGCTGTTCGCCAGCTCAATCTCCATCCTGGTGTCACCAAGATCGCCGAACAAATCTACTCGCTGCACACCTTCATGCTGATCATCTGTCTGGTGATTTTTGTGGCTGTGTTTGGCGTGATGTTCTACTCCATCCTCAAGCATCGCAAGTCGCTGGGCCACAAGTCGGCCACCTTCCACGAAAGTACCGCTGTCGAAATCGCCTGGACCATCGTGCCGTTCGTGATCGTCATCGCGATGGCATTGCCGGCAACCCGCACCGTCGTGGCGATGAAAGATACGTCGAATGCCGACATCACGATCAAGGCAACGGGGATGCAGTGGAAATGGGGTTATGACTACCTCAAGGGTGAAGGCGAGGGCATTGCTTTCCTGTCGAACCTGTCGACGCCGCGCAGCCAGATTGGCGCACCCGGCGTTGCACCAACCGAAGCACGTGGCAATAACTACCTGCTTGAAGTTGATAACGAAATGGTCGTTCCGGTCGGTCGCAAGATTCGTATCATCACCACCGCCAATGACGTGATCCATGCGTGGGGCATGCCGATGCTGGGCGTCCAGCAGGATGCGATTCCGGGTTTCGTGCGCGATGCCTGGTTCAAGGCCGAGCAAACGGGTACCTTCCGCGGTCAGTGCGACAAGTTGTGCGGTGCCGAGCATGCATTCATGCCGATCGTTGTCCGCGCCGTGTCCGATGCCGATTACAAGATCTGGGTCGATGGCAAGAAAAAAGAAATGGCCTCGCTGGCCGATGATCCGAACAAGGTCTATACCGTCGACGAGCTCAAGCAGCGCGGCGAAAAAGTCTACACCACGAACTGCGTGGCCTGCCATCAGGCAACCGGCAAAGGCGTACCGGGAGCATTCCCTGCACTCGATGGTTCAGCGGTCGTGAACGGTCCGAAAGCCGGTCAGGTCAATATCCTGCTCAATGGTAAAAACGCCATGCCGGCCTGGAAATCGCTTTCGGATACCGAGATCGCAGCAGTCATTACCTACACCCGTAACAGCTGGTCGAACAAGGCTGCCGAAAATATTGTCCAACCAGCCGAAGTTCTGGCTGCGCGCAAATAACTGACTCCAGGAGATTGAGATGAGCGCTACTACAGTCGATCACGCACACGATCACGCCCACGGCGATGATCACGGCCACGACGACCACCCGCACGGCTGGCGTCGCTGGTTGTACGCCACCAACCACAAAGATATCGGTAGTCTGTATCTGTGGTTCTCTTTCATCATGTTCTTGTCTGGTGGCGTCATGGCACTGGTCATCCGCGCTGAACTGTTCCAGCCGGGCTTGCAGCTCGTGCAGCCGGAATTCTTCAATCAGATGACCACGATGCACGGACTGGTGATGGTGTTCGGCGCGATCATGCCGGCCTTCGTCGGTTTCGCGAACTGGATGATTCCATTGCAGATCGGTGCCGCCGACATGGCGTTTGCACGGATGAACAACTTCAGCTTCTGGTTGTTGCCGGTTGCAGCGCTGCTGTTGATGGGTTCGTTCTTTGTTCCAGGTGGCGCAGTTGCTGCCGGCTGGACGCTGTACGCACCGTTGTCGACCCAGATGGGGCCTGGCATGGACATGGCGATTTTCGCGATCCACATCATGGGCGCTTCGTCGATCATGGGTTCGATCAACATCATCACCACGATTCTGAACATGCGCACTCCCGGCATGACGCTGATGAAGATGCCGATGTTCTGCTGGACCTGGCTGATCACGGCTTATCTGCTGATCGCCGTGATGCCAGTGCTCGCCGGTGCGATTACGATGACGCTGACGGATCGCCATTTCGGTACCTCGTTCTTCAACGCTGCCGGTGGTGGTGATCCGGTCATGTACCAGCATATCTTCTGGTTCTTCGGTCACCCTGAGGTGTACATCATGATTTTGCCGGCCTTCGGCATCATCTCGCAGATCATTCCTACTTTCG
>CANFED010000080.1 GCA_947445995.1 Oxalobacteraceae bacterium
AAGGCCGATTTCCTCGCCAACATGAGCCACGAAATCCGCTCGCCACTCAATGCCATCCTCGGCCTGGCCTACCTGCTGGAGCAGTCGGCGCTGGAAAGCGATGCCAGCGCGATGGTGGCCAAGATACGCGGCTCCGGCCGCATGTTGTTGGGGATCATCAACGACATTCTCGATGTGTCGAAGATCGACGCTGGCCACATGGTCATCGAGCAGGTGCAATTCCGTCTGGCCAACCTGATCGATAACATCGCCGGCACTATGGGCATCGCCGCTGGTGACAAGCACCTCGAACTGCTGATCCGTCCGTTGCCCGACGGCGTCACCCTGCTGACCGGTGACGCCCTGCGCCTGGAGCAAGTGCTGGTCAACCTGACCAGCAATGCGATCAAGTTCACCGAGAGCGGACAGGTCGTACTACGTGTGGAGCTTGTCACCCGCAGCGACGACCAGCTGACCTTGCGCTTTAGCGTGCGCGACACCGGCATCGGCATTCCGGTCGCCTTGCAGGATGACGTTTTTTCCGCCTTCACCCAGGCCGATAGTTCGACCACACGCCGCTTCGGCGGCACCGGCCTGGGCCTGACGATTTGCCGCAAGCTGGTCGATCTGATGGGAGGCAAGATCGGCATGACCAGCACCCCTGGGATCGGCAGCGAATTCTGGTTCACGGTGCCGCTGCAACAGGATTGCAGCGAACAGGCCAACCACCTCCCGCACCGCATCAGCGCACTGATTGCCGACGACAGCGAGATTGCCCTGAAAAATCTCGACGATATTGCCAGCGGTCTGGGCTGGGAAGTCAGTACCCGTCCATCCGGCGAGGCAGTACTTGCCACCTTGCTGGAACAGTCGAGCGACGATCTGCCGGAGGTCATCGTGCTGGACTGGAAAATGCCCGGTGCGATGGATGGCATTGCCACCGCGCGCGCCATCCGTGCCGCATTGCCAGCCGACCGCTGCCCGATCGTCATCATGGCAACCGCCTATTCGCTGGGTGGACTGGCCAGCATGGCCGGCACCGGTCTGGTCGACGGCATCCTGGCCAAACCGGTCACTGCATCGACGCTCTACAACGTCGTCATGGAAGCACAGCACAAGCGTGGCATCGGCCTCGTCGTGCCGGACGCGGCGCATCCGCCCTCGCTGCAAGACCTGGCGGGCATTCGCGTGCTGATCGTCGACGATAGCGAAATCAATCGTGATGTGGCCCAGCGCATCCTGAGCAGTCACGGTGCCGTGGTCACGCTGGCAGTCGATGGCAAGGAAGCGCTGGACTGGCTGCTCAGTCATGGCGACGAAGTCGACATGGTCCTGATGGATGTGCAGATGCCGATCATGGACGGCATTGAAGCGACCCGCCGCTTGCGTCTGCTGCCGCAGTTCGACGACCTGCCGGTGATTGCGCTGACGGCCGGTGCCTTCAAGTCGCAACAGGAAGCCGCGCAAGCCGCCGGCATGAATCACTTCATTAGCAAGCCGTTCGACGTGGCCAGCACGGTCGCGCTGATCCGGCGACTGCGGCGGATACCGGCGTTGCCGATTGCCGCGCCAGCGCCAGTCTCACCGGCACGGCTGCAAGTCGTCTCTGCCGTCATGGATACGGCGCGCGGCTTGCAACTCTGGCTGACGGTGCCGGCGTATCGCGATTACCTGCAACGCTTTGCCAGCAGCTATGCCAGTGCCATCGAAAGCATCAATGCCAGCCTGGCCAACGATGACCGCGCAGCGGCCGCCGCGCTGGCCCACAAGCTCACTGGCGATGCGGCCAACATGGCCTTGCCTGACACCCACCGTCTGGCCAGCGAAGCCGAACGCGTGCTGCTCGAAGGACGCGACCCGACCCGTGCGCTAGCCCAGCTCGACGGTGCCTTGCAGCAAGCGCTGGGCGCAATTGCCCGCTTCACCAGCACCGAGCCGAGAAACGGACAATGACTCGTTCAAGCGCCAGACAGCCACTGGTCATCACGACTTTTTTTGTGATCCTGGGCGGCCTTGCGCTGCTCAGTGCAACATCGTGGTATGCCGACAAGCGTCTGGAAGATGCAACCGGCATGGTTGCCCATACGCTCGAAGTACTGAGCACGCTGGAACACATCAAGAGCAACATGGCGCAAGCCGAGTCGGCGCAGCGCGGATATTTTTTGCAAGCGCAACCGTCATTTTTGCGCGAGCGCGAACGTGCGCTCGATGGCGTGCGGTATGGCATCCTCGCGATCCAGCAACTGACCCGCGACAATCCCGGCCAGGGCGCACGCATCGCCGCCTTGCGCGAGCTGTTTCTTGCGCAAGGCGCACTGTTCATTGCCACGCAACCCAAGCAGACACCAGGACAGATCTCCGGCCAGGATGTCTATTTTGCCAATGGAGCCTTGCTCTGGAAACAGCTGGAAGAGCACACCGACACAATTCGCGCGACCGAAACTGCCTTGCTGGCGAGTCGGATCGACGAGGTGACCAGCAGCATCCATCTGTTCCGAAGCAGTTTTACGCTGTTCATGGCGGTTCTGTTTATTGCACTGTGCATGCTGATGATGCAAGCCTATCGGGACATCGGTCGCAAGCGACGTGCCGGCGAAGCGTTGCATGATGCCGAAAATGAGCTGGCATTGCGTCAGCAAGCACGCGAAGTGGCTGAAGCCGCTGACCGCAGCAAGGCAGAATTCATTGCCAACATGAGCCATGAAATCCGCTCGCCGCTCAATGCCATCCTCGGGCTTGGCTTCTTGCTTGAACAGGCCAGACTGGAACCGGAAGCCCGCAACATGGTGCGACTGATGATGGCATCGGGCCGCACACTGCTGGCCAGCATCAACGACATCCTCGATGTTTCCAAGATCGAATCCGGTCACATGGTCATCGAACACGCGCCGTTCCGCCTTGCCGACGTGATCGACAGGATCGCCATCAGCAT
Organism: Oxalobacteraceae bacterium; assembly: GCA_947445995.1. GTDB lineage: Bacteria > Pseudomonadota > Gammaproteobacteria > Burkholderiales > Burkholderiaceae_D > Actimicrobium. Next base: position 2,912 of record CANFED010000080.1, read on the forward strand.
GCGTCTTGCGACCGCTGACAAGTCGATCGATCTGATCATTGACTGCCAGCCCGACGACGTGACCACACTCATCGGCGATGCCTGTCGTCTTGAACAGGTGCTGCTCAACCTGACTTGCAATGCGATCAAGTTCACAGCCAGCGGGTCGATCGCACTGCGCACCGAAGTGGTCGTGCGCAACGATGACCACATCACGCTGCGCTTTTGCGTACGCGATACCGGCATCGGCATTGCGCCGGAATTGCAGGAATCTATCTTCACCGCCTTCACGCAAGCCGACACCTCAACCACACGCCGTTTCGGTGGCACCGGCCTGGGCCTGACCATCTGCCGCCAGCTGGTCGGTCTGATGGGCGGCAAAATCGGTCTGATCAGCACGCCCGGTGACGGCAGTGAATTCTGGTTCACGCTGCCACTGCGACTGAGCGACGATCCGGCAATGACAACGCCAATGGCGTTTCCCGATGCAGCAGCCATCGATGCGCTGACCAGCACGCTCAACTTGCCGCCGCCAGGCTTGCCCGCGCTTGACGGTGTGCGCCTGTTGATTGTCGACGACAGCGAGATCAATCGCGATGTGGCGCAACGTATTTTGTCGGGTGAAGGCGCGCTGGTAACGCTGGCCGACAATGGGCAGGCTGCACTGGACTGGCTGCTCGCCCATCCCGACGACGTGGATCTGGTGCTGATGGATGTGCAGATGCCGATCATGGACGGCATCGAAGCGACCCGCCAGGTGCGTCGCTTGCCGCAGTTCGACGACCTGCCGATCGTCGCGCTGACTGCCGGCGCATTCAAGACCCGGCATGACGAAGCGCATGCGGCCGGCGTGAATCACTTTCTCAGCAAGCCGTTCGACGTACCCGCGACCATCGCACTGGTGCAGCGCCTGCGCCGCGCGCGCTCGGACGACACGCCAGTCATCCTGCCGCCCGCCGTGCCGCTGGCGAGCAGCACGACGATGGATGTCGCACGCGGATTGCAGCTCTGGTCCGACGTGCGTACTTACCGCGATTACCTGCAACGCTTTGCCAGCGGCCATGCCAACGTGATCGCGCAAATTGAAGCAGCCGATAACCGCAGCGCTGCTGCGCTGGCCCACAAATTATCAGGCGACGCAGCCAACCTCGGTCTGCCCGACCTGCACCGACTGGCCGGACTGACCGAACGGGTCTTGTCCGAACAGCAGGATGCCACTGCCGTACTGGCGCAATTGCACACAGCGATGGCGCAGACACTGCAGGAAATTGCGGTTTTTGCCCCGGCGATGGCAGCGGAAGCAGCCGATCCTGAAGCGCTGGCCGGCGAACGCACGCAGGTCGCTCGCATCGACTTGCACGCTCTCCTCGCCGCGCTGCTGATCGCGCTCGACAGCGACAACCCGACCCCAGTCGAACCGCTACTCGTAGCACTCGCCGCGCTCGTGCCGCGCGCTGCACTGGCACCGCTGCGTGAATGCGTGCACGGTTTTGATTTTCGCGGTGCCGAAGCCTGTGTGCGGCTGCTGGCACTGCAGCACGACCTTGAATTGAAGGACCGTTGATGCTATCACCGCAAACCATCCTGATCGTCGATGACGAGCCGGCCAATCTGGCCATCATGCGCGAAATCCTGCACGGCAGTTACCGGCTGGTTTTTGCGCGCAATGGCAGCGAGGCACTCGCGGCAATGATCAAACACATGCCAGCGATGGTGCTGCTCGATATCGGCTTGCCCGATATCAGCGGCTACGACCTGTGCCGGAAAATCCGCGAGCTCGATGACAGCAATCAGGTCAAGGTCATCTTTATTACCGCCTACACCGACATCGCCCACGAAGCCGCCGGCTTCGATGCCGGTGGCGTCGATTACATCGCCAAGCCCGTGTCACCGCAAATCGTGCGCGCGCGGGTCGGCGCGCATCTGTCACTGGTGCGCGCCACCGCGCTGGAACAGAGTTATCACGATGCGATCCTGATGCTGGGTCACGCCGGGCATTACAACGACAACGATACCGGCTCGCACATCTGGCGCATGGCGGCGTATGCCGGCGCGCTGGCACGCGGTATCGGCTGGAGCGCCGAGCACAGCCAGCGCCTGGAACTGGCGGCACCGATGCATGACACCGGCAAGCTCGGCATACCGCAGGCCATCCTGCGCAAGCCCGGACCGCTCGACGAGGACGAGTGGGTCATCATGCGCACCCACCCGCAAATCGGCTACGACATCCTGAGCAAAAGCAAGGCACCGGTATTCCAGCTGGCCGCCGAAATCGCCCTGCGCCATCACGAAAAATGGGATGGCAGCGGCTATCCGGGCAAGCTGGCTGGCAAAGACATCCCCGAATCGGCGCGCATCATTGCGCTGGCCGACGTGTTCGATGCACTGAGCATGAAACGCCCTTACAAGGAGCCGTGGCCACTCGACCGCATCGTGGCCCACATCCTTGCCGCAGCGGGTACGCATTTCGATCCCGAACTGGTCACGGTGTTTGCCGACGTGCTGCCGCAACTAATGGAAGTTCATCACCGCTGGAGCGATGAAGCCGATACCACAACGCCACCGCCATGACTAGACCAGGCGAGTGCACGGCGTTAGCAACAACTTGATGTACCGACTGGTTTTCGAATCACAACACAGGCCCAACAAGCGACTGCTCATCGAATATGGGCCCTGGCTGGTCAATCGCGACTCCGCCGAATACTGGAAAACCTATTTTAGAAAACTGCTGCCGACCCAGTACATCTGGGTCGAAACGGGCGAGAACATGCGCAACCGGCCGCCCATGCAATAGCGCTGCATCAAGTGCCGTTTTCACGTCAATGTAGTTCAAATCAACAGGCAACTTATAATCACGGGTATTTGCCGCCGACTTAATTTCCCCATGACAATGACATCGCACGCTTTTCCGTTCGACCATGCCCAGTTGCTGCGCTGGCTAGGCCCTGCCACGCTCGCCAAGGGGCGGCCGTATGTGCGGCGCGTCAGCAATCTGGAATGGAACAACAACCTGCTGCGCGGTGAAGTCCAGGGTTCCGAGCTGACGCCTTACCAGACCATGGTCGCGTTCCGCCAGGCCGACAAGCAACTCGTCATTGACTCCAATTGCAGCTGTCCGGTTGGCCTCGATTGCAAACACGTCGCAGCGCTGATGATGGCCAGCCTCGAACATAGCGATGCCGTCAGCACCGCCGTGCGCCCGGAATTGATCCACTGGCTGGAACAATTGCGCGCCCGTGTGACGACGCTGGACCCGAAGAAACCGCGTGCCACGCGTCCGAATACCGCGCTGGTCTATGTGCTGGCGTTTTCGCGTTACCACCGCAATTTCGAGGTGCTGTTTTTTAAGGCAGGGGTCAAGCGCGATGGCAGCATCAGCGCCATTGGCGCGCCCTGGAACAATGTCGAAAGCGCGCTGCTCAATGCGCCGCAATTCATCAGCGAAGACGACCTCGGCATCCTGCGCCTGCTGTGGATGGGACGCACCCGAGCCGGCTATGGTAGCGGCTTCGGCCTGGCCGGTGCCAACGGGGCCATCGCCATCGACAAGATGCTCGCCACCGGACGCCTGTTCGTGCAGGACGAACACGGTGCCATTGCAGTCATCCCGCTCAAACCGGGCGTGCCACGCGATGGCCTGATCGACTGGCAACCGGGGCAATCCGACCGCCTGCAACCGCTGCTGCAAACCAGTCCGCCTTCGACCAGCGTGATTCTGGTCGAGCCACTCTGGTATGCCGACGTCGCCACCGCCGAGGCCGGACTGGTCAATCTATCCTGCCCGGCCAACCAGATCGCCGAATACCTGACGATGCCGCCGATCACGCTGGCCGAGGTGCCGATGGTGGCCGCCGTATTACGCCAGATCGCGCCGGAAATGCCGGTGCCGCCGGTGGCCCAAATGGCCGCCATTCGCATCATCGACTGCGCGCCGCAACCGGTGCTGCAACTCGACACGATCCCGGTCCACGCCGCGCATGTCGGCAGCTATGGTCCCTACGGCAAGGAGTTTGATCTCGGCAGCGTGCGCTTTGATTACGACGGCGTCGCCTTCGACCTCGGCAGTACCGCCACGCTGATCAAAACCAGCGCGCAAGAACTGGTGCAGGTCAAGCGCCAGCCGCTGACCGAAAAAGCCCGACTGACCGAATTGCGCCAGAGCGGACTGGACCATATTCCGTCCGGTCGTATTTTCAGCAGCACGCCGTTGCCACCATCGATGTGGGGTTTTCTTGATCCGGAGGCGTGGACCGACTTCGTCGAGGATGTGGTGCCGCAGTTGCGCGAGCGGGGCTGGCGCGTCGACATGGGGCCTGACTTCCGTTTCAACGTGATCGACATCGATGCCATTGATGGCGCGATGCATCAGGCTGCGGATGGCTGGTTCGACCTCGACATGGGCATCATGGTTGGCGATCGCAAGGTGCGGCTCGAACCGCTGCTGGCCGAGTTATTTCAGCGCGATACGCGCTGGCTCAAGGGCGGCCTTGACGGCATCGGCGACGACGAAGCCATCGAACTCAAGACCGATCGCGGCGAACGTCTGCGCTTGCGCGCCGATCGCCTGAAACCGGTCGTGCGGGTGCTGATCGATCTGTTCGACGGCAACACCGGCGAACCGCTGCGGGTCTCGCGTTTCGATGCCGGCCGAATCGAAGCATTGAACGACACCGGTCGCTGGCAATTTAATGGTGACGACTCGATCCGCCTGCTGGCCCAGCGCCTCAAGGCCGGCGGCGGCATCCGTGACGTGGCGGTGCCGGCCAGTCTGCAGGCTGAACTGCGCAGTTATCAGCAACAGGGCGTGTCGTGGATGCAGTTCCTGCGCGAGCACAATCTGTCGGGCGTGCTGGCGGACGACATGGGTCTGGGCAAGACCATACAGACGCTGACCCACTTGCTCGTTGAGCAGGAAGCCGGGCGTCTCGATCGGCCTGCGCTGGTGGTCGTGCCGACCTCGCTGGTGCACAACTGGCGTGAAGAAGCGCGCCGTTTTGCACCCAGCTTGCGGGTGCTGGTGCTGCATGGTGCCGGCCGCAAGGACCAGTTCGACCAGATCGATGACCATGATCTGGTGCTGACCACCTATGCCTTGCTGTGGCGTGACCATGACGTGCTATCGCTGCACAACTATCATTTGCTGATTCTCGATGAAGCCCAGTTCGTCAAGAACGCCAGTACCCGCGCTGCTGTCGCGATCCGCAGCATCAAGGCGCGTCACCGCTTGTGCCTGACCGGTACGCCGATGGAAAATCATCTGGGCGAACTGTGGTCGATGTTCGACTTCCTGCTGCCCGGATTTCTTGGTGCGCAAAAAGACTTCACGAAGCGCTGGCGTACGCCGATCGAAAAAGCCGGCGACACGGTGCGCCGCGATTTGCTGGCGCGCCGCATCCGGCCTTTCATGCTGCGTCGTCGCAAGAACGAAGTCGCTACCGAATTACCACCCAAGACACTGGTGTTGCGGCAAGTCGAACTCGAAGGCGGCCAGCGCGACCTGTATGAAATCGTTCGTACCGCGATGCACGACAAGGTGCGCGCAGTGATCGCCGAAATGGGGCTGGCGCGCAGCCATATCGTGGTGCTCGATGCGCTGCTCAAATTGCGCCAGGTGTGTTGCGACCCGCGTCTGGTCAGGCTTGATCAGGCCACCAGCGTCAAGGAATCGGCCAAGCTCGAACTGCTGCTGTCGATGCTGCCGGACATGATCGAAGAAGGCCGCAAGGTGCTGCTGTTTTCGCAGTTCACCGGCATGCTCGCGCTGATCGCCAAGGCGGTGGAAAAGGCTGGCATTCCGTACGTGCTGCTGACTGGCGACACGACGGATCGGGCCACACCGGTGCGGCGCTTTCAGGAAGGCGAGGTGCCGTTGTTCCTGATCAGCCTGAAAGCCGGCGGCGTCGGTTTGAACCTGACCGCTGCCGATACGGTGATTCATTACGATCCGTGGTGGAATCCGGCAGCAGAGAACCAGGCTACCGACCGGGCGCACCGGCTTGGTCAGGAAAAACCGGTATTCGTCTACAAGCTCATCGTCGCTGGCAGCATCGAAGAAAAAATCGTCGCGCTGCAGGACAAGAAGGCGGCGCTGGCCGAAGGCATCTTGTCCGAGGATGGCGCGGCGGCAGTGAAGTTTTCCGGCGAAGACCTCGAAGCGTTGTTTGCGCCGATGCCGGCGATGGACAAATAATTTGGTGTAGGCGGCGGTGCGTAGGGTGGGCACAGCTTTATGTGCCCACGCGCGCGCATCGGAAATGTCGGCCACATCGCGCTTTGGCAGCGCATCGGGAATGTCGGCCACATCCCGCTTTGGCGGTGCGCTCGCGTGGGCACGGTACCGCGGTGCCCACCCTACGGTATTTGGTTCCAAGCGCACCACCAACTCCCAACACCGTCCCCGACGGTGCAATTTCCGCACGATTACTTTGCTTTGCAAGCCCCTTTCCGGGCATTTTTTTTGGTCGTAAATTTTATGTATACGGCGTTGTATACATAAAAAAATTATGCCGCTATAGTCATCCGCAGACCAGAACCTTGAGCGCAACGGGTCGGATCAGCCATCGTTTTTTGCATCGCCAGCTGCCTGCGTCTGCACAGCCGGAACGCTACCCCAAGAGGATCACCCATGCCCATCCCCTTCTCCCGACTGCTGCTCGCATCAATGCTGAGCTGCGTCAGCTACTCGGCCAGCGCGACCACCATCAATATTTCGCTCGACAACGATCCCGGCAAACTCGATCCGACCCAGTCGTCGATGATCGCCGAACGCATGGTCTACCAGAGCGTCTTCGACAAGCTGCTCGACCTCAATGAACAAGGCGCGATCGTGCCGATGCTGGCCGAACGCTGGACTGTTTCGGACGATCAGAAAACCTACACACTGTTCCTGCGCAAGGATGTCAAGTTCCAGGACGGCACGCCGTTCAATGCCAAGGCAGTCGAATTCAATCTGCTGCGCGGACAGGAAAAATCCTCGCTACGTCGCAATGATCTGAAGACCATCCGCCAGATCACCGTCGTCGACGACGCCACCCTCCGCATCGAACTGAGCACGCCATTCGCGCCATTCCTGTCCATCCTGACCGACCGCGCCGGCATGATGTCTTCGCCGGAAGCGGTCAAAAAATACGGCGACGATTACGTCAACAATCCGGTCGGCACCGGACCGTTCATCTACAAAGGCCGGCTCAAGGGTGCCTCGCTAACGTTCGACAAGAATCCAAATTACTGGCAGGCCGGTTTGCCGAAAGCCGATCAGGTGGTCTACAAGATCATGAGCGACGTCAATGTCGCCTTCAACAATCTGCGCAGCGGTCAGGTCGATATCACCAATCGTTTTCCGTACAAGGAATTGAGTAATCCGATTGCCAGCGCTAAATACATCGTGATCAACAAGCCGTCGCTGGGATTTCGCGGGTTTTACTTCAACACCGCGCGGCCACCGTTCGATCGCAAGGAAGTCCGGCAGGCCGTCGATCTGCTAATCAATCGCGAGGCGATCGCCAAGGTGGTCTATAACGGCGCGCTGGCCGTCGGCCATTCGCCATTCAGCAAGGCTCATTTTTCCAACGACGCCAGCGATATCCCGCCCAAGGTGGACCTTGTCAAAGCCAAGGCCTTGCTCAAAAGCGCCGGCAAGGAAGCCGGTTTCAGCTTTCGCATGACGCTGCCAACGACGCCGGAAGAATTGCAGGTCGGGCAGATGATCCAGGGCATGCTGCGCCCTGCCGGCATCACCGTCCTGCTCGAAAAAGCCGAACTCGCCGCACAGATCGAGGCAGGCAAAGCTGGCACCTTTGATGCCGTCATGATCGGCTGGAGCGGTCGCCCGGACCCGGACCAGAACATCTACGACTTCACCGTCAGCAATGGCTCGCTCAATTACTCGCATCTGTCCAATCCGGAACTCGATACCGTATTGCTGCAGGCCCGTGTCGAAGGCAATGAAGCCAAACGCAAAGTGCTGTATGCGCAGGCGATGCAAATCCTTGTCAACGAAGTGCCGTATGTCTACCTGAGTCACGACAACGTACTGTTCGGTATCTCGAAAGCCGTCACCGGTTTTCGCTTCGTGCCCGATGGCGTGATCCGCACCGTGACGCTGGACAAATAAGCGTTCGATGCCCAACCTGCTCAAGCGCATCCTGCTGGTGATCCCGACCCTGCTGCTGGTCAGCATGGTGATTTTTTCACTGCTGGCGATCCTGCCGGGCGACCCGGTCACCGCCATCCTCGGACTCGAAGCCACGCCCGAAGCCGCGCTGGCGATGCGCTTGCGTCTGGGACTCGACGATCCGCTGGTAGTCCAGTACGGCCGCTGGTTGTGGGCCTTGCTGCATGGCGACCTCGGCCGTTCGTTCATCGACAACACGCCGGTGCTCGACAGCCTGTTGCAACGTTTGCCGGTGACGATGGAACTGGCCTTCGGCAGCTTTGTGGTGGCGCTACTGATCGCGCTGCCGACCGGCATCCTCGCGGCCGCGCGGCCCAACGGTATCGCCAACAGCGTCAGTACTTTCATCGCGCTGTTCGGCATGTCGGTGCCGCACTTCTGGCTGGGCATGATGTTCATCGTGCTGTTTGCGGTCAATCTGGGCTGGCTGCCAGCTTCCGGCTATGTGCCGTTTTCGGTCGACTGGCGCGCCAACCTGCTGGCGATGATCATGCCGATGGTGGCCACCGGCCTGCGCGAATCGGCGATCCTGATGCGCATGATCCGCAGCAGTCTGCTCGAAGTGCTCAACGAGGATTACATCCGTACCGCGTTTTCGAAGGGCTTGAAAGACTGGCAGGTCGTGCTCGGTCACGGCTTGCGCAACGCAATGATTCCGGTCGTCACGGCCAGCGGCCTGATGGTCTCGGGCATGCTGGGCGGACTGGTCATCACCGAAAGCATTTTCGGTATTCCGGGCATGGGCAAGATGATTGTCGATGCGATTTTCCAGCGCGATTACGTGATGGTTCAGGCCGGTGTGCTGGCCGCCGCGCTGATGGTGGTGATGGTCAACCTGGCTGTCGATTTGCTCTATAGCGTGATCGATCCGCGCATCGCCCGATGAGGAACCGCCCATGACTACTCAGCTTCCCGCACTCACGCTGCCGCAGCCAATCCGCCATGCCGGACTGCGCCGCTTTGCCCGCAACCGCATGGCCGTGGTCGGCGCACTGATCATCGTGCTGTTGATTCTGGTGGCCATCGCGGCACCGCTGCTGGCCCCATTTAATCCGATCTTCGACCAGGATTACAGCAACATACTGGGCGACCCGAGCCGCTTGCACTGGATGGGTACCGACGACCTCGGTCGCGATATTTTTTCCCGCATGGTGTTTGGCGCGCGCATCTCGTTGCAGGCTGCACTGATTGCCGTCGGCCTGGCCTTTGCGGTCGGTGTACCGATCGGTATCGCCACTGGTTACTACCGCGGTTTCTGGGATGACTGGGTGGTCATGCGACTCGTCGATGCGTTGCAGGCTTTCCCGTCGCTGATCCTGGCGCTGGCGATTGCGGCCGCACTGGGCGGTGGTTTCTATAATGCGATGGTGGCTGTCGGCATCGGCTTCACACCGGCTTTCGTGCGACTGGCACGCGGTCAGGCCATGACGATCCGCAACCTCGATTACGTAATGGCGGCGCGCTCGGTCGGTGCTGGCGACTTGCGCATCATGTGGCGTTACGTGCTGCCCAATGCGATGGCCCCACTGGTGATCCAGGCCTCGTTTGCGATGGGCTCGGCCATCATTGCCGAAGCCGGCCTGTCCTACCTCGGCCTCGGTGCCAGACCGGAAGATCCGAGCTGGGGCTCGATG
>CANFED010000081.1 GCA_947445995.1 Oxalobacteraceae bacterium
GCATGGTAATGCCTGTTCTCCCCCAGCCATGCCATCGCCATTTTGGCTTTTTGCAGAGGAATCCGGTTCGCACCGTGACCAATGACTGGCCAGGCCGACAAGACATCGTAGAGCGGTGTCAGCCGATAGCGGTCTTCTGCCTGCAGGAAGAGACTGAAGTTCTTGGCGTGACCGTCCGTGGCGCGCAGCATCCAGAACACGATCTGAGTGGTCAGAAATTGCCGCAGGTCCTCATCTCTCTGCGACGAGTTCGCCAGAATAGCGGCGATGCGCATCATGCCCGGTCCGCCATCGGCTTCGTATTTTTGCGAAGACGGCGACCCAGTGGCCTGGCAGAAATCTTCTTGCGGAAGCCGAAGCCAATGGGTACCTGCACTGGCGAGGCGACGATCGAAGCGCTCGACAATGAGTGCCTTGGTCGCGCCAAAGGTCGCCATCTCGCAATGCGCTGTCGGCAAGCCGTACGCCGCCATGATCCTGGAACAGAGCCACTCGTTCTCTACCGATGTCGTCATGTCGGCGCGCCGGTTGCCGACCAGACCCAGTGGAAGCTTGAAGATGTGCGTCGTCGGTGTCGAGCCAAGCGGCCGGCACCATTGCCCGCCGTGCAGGATCAGGGCGGTCTTTTCTTGCGCTCCGGCAATGGACAAGCGTAAATCGTCCTCGTCATCGGGAGCCATGCTGCTGGGAGAAGCGACCGTCTGTAGCAAAAGCCGTTCGACGCCCGCAGTATCGAGCGGCGTACACGTAATCGTGTCGAGGCCTTGTGGTGATTCGCCGGGCGGCAGCAACTGTACCGCGCCAACGCAGTCACGGCCGACTGCCGCCAGCAAGGCAAAGGCATCCGTATCGGTGGTCTTGAATTTTGCCTGAAGGCGTCGTCGAATCGCCTCGCTGTCCGGCAGCAGATTGTCAAAATAATTGTTGACGGCTTTTCCCTTGACGGCAGGATTGCTTTTTACGGCAGGCAGCGATAGTGACAAGGATCGGAAAGCCGGCGAGGCGAACCATTCGGCGTGATACGTAAAGGACACTTCCGTATGCCGCGGCAACGTCCACTCGCCGACGAGTTCGCCATTGAGCCAGGTGCACAACGTCCCGGTATGGGAGCGACGGCCCATTTACCACTCCACCGCAGGCTTGCCGGCAGCAGGAGATGGCGTGTTGGCAGTATCGACATCGGCGTCCTTGCTCTGGATGACCATCTCCAGCCCAAACGCGCCCAGCACCAGTAACAACCGCGCGACAGTGAGGCTCCCGGGATTGAGTTCGAGCGCTGACATGCGGGCCTGACTGACTCCGGTTTGTTGGGCGAGCTGCCCCTGGGTCCATTTGTGCGCTTTACGGCTTCCGAGCAATAGCTGTCCGAGCTGGGCTTCGGTGGTGATTTTTTGCTTCATGGCTATCCGATCGGTCTGGCGTATCAAGTTATCATACTCGCATAACGAATAAAATAAATTTAATTGCAATGCAGTTAAATAAGACTTACGCGCATTACGGATAATCTATCAAATAAAGAAAAATGGTTTCCTCTACGGTGATGATTCCTGTCCCGAGGGAACCGGCAATTCAATGGCAATCCTCGTTCCCCCGCTCGTCGCCTGGCCGATCTCGATACGTCCTTCTGCTCCGTCTGCCCGTTCCCGCATCCCCACCAAGCCAATCCCCGAGTTGACCGTCGCCGCATCAAATCCCTTACCGTTATCCGTCACGCTGATACACAACCAATTTCCGTCCTCCGACAACGACAAACGTACCGACGCCAGTGTCGCCTGCGCATGCTTGACCACATTCGACAGAGCCTCCTGAACCAGGCGATACGCAGTTAGTGCTGAGTCACTGTCAATGCAAGACAAGTCGCCTGTCGCCGCGAACACAAAGCGACAGTGCGGATGCAAGGTATCGAATTGCCGGACCATTTCGTCGATGGCATCCCGCAGCCCCAACGTATCGAGCGTTTCAGGACGCAAGCGCTTGACGATGCCACGCGCCATGTCATAAAGCGCCACGGTGTGGCCGATGATGGCGCTGGCGTGACGACGAACTTCCTCAAGTGCCGATGGTGTGAGGTGGTCGCTTTCGACACTCGTCAGATCGAGAATACGTTGCGCTTCAAGACGCGCGACGATCAATTCTGCATTGAAATGATCATGCATCTCGATCGCCATGGCTTGTCGCTCTTCCTCGATCAGCGCATGGACTCTGCGGATCAGCCGGCGTTTTTCGGCGTTCGATTTTATCGCCTCATCCCGCGCTGCCTGCAACGCGTCGGTGCGTGCAAACACCTTGGCATCCATCTCCTGCCGGAATGCCTGCAAGCTCGCGGCCATCGCGGTGATGGCCATTTGCAGTTCGCCGATTTCGCCGCCTGCAACCGGTAGGACACGGGTCTGGTAATGCCCCTGGCGGATGCGACGAACGGCCGCAAGGGTGACTGCCAAAGGACGCGTCAATCCGGTTGCGAGGAACAACCCGAACAAGATGCTGATCGCGACCGCCGTCACAGTCATCGCCGCCCCAACAGCGATCCGGACCCACTGCTTGGCCAGCATCGCCGACGGAGAAACCCGTACGTGGATAGTGCCTATACGTTGCTTCGCCGTGCCATCCACACCAGATTGCGCGACGTTCGGATCTGCGACATCTCCGTCGCCAAAAGGCGGCAACGCAATGACTTCCCGGTCGATCACCGCCTCGAAATCGCGGGCCTCATGATCGGCCTTTTGGCCGCTGGCGATTTGCAGCAACGTACGCTGATCGAGATCGGTGATGGTCACACTCCGCACGCTTTGATCGACCTGCAACAGCCAGCGCACGGTGCGCTCCAGGTACGCGACATTGCCCGAAATGACGCCGTATTCGCTGCTTTCCGCGAGCAGCGAAGCGATCAGGTGACCGCGCTCGTCGAGCTCTTGCCACACCTCCTGCCCGCGCGCGTAGGCCGAATATAGAATGACTGCCATCCCCATCAGCAGGACCGGCAACGTCGTGACCAGTACCAGCCGCGTGGTGATGCGCCAGCTTTTCCAATTCAGACTGGTCATGGTGCAGCCACGGCAGGCCGATATGCGAGTTCACGCACGCTATCGTCAATAACGAGATTGAGCGATCGCGCAACGCTGTCGTTGATCGCGATATGGAAATACGTCGGAAACTGCGCCTCCGGCAAGCGACCGGATGCAGCGAATGTGTCGAGCATCTCCCTGGTCTGCGTCGCGATATCGTCGACGGTTGCATAAGCGCTCGCCGTGGCACCTGCCTTGACCACCGCTGGTGCATAACCTATCACCAGTTGATCGCGCCGGTAGGTCGAGATCAGGATGCTGCGAATTGTTTCGGGGTTGAAGATGGTGTGATCAGGCAGCGCGAGCAGCACCCGCGCAGTCGAGATATTGTCCAGCGCGCGGTACAGCTTGCTCGCATCGGGGACAAATTCGACCTGCAAATCGAGTCCAGTGTATGTCGCAGCAAGTCGCAATACTGGAATCAGATCGGCATTTCTCTCGCCCAGCAGGACCGCCACAGTGACACGCGTCTTGCACAGCGCAGCGATGAGCCTGAACTGCTCCAGCGGCGACGGATCGGTAAAAATCGCCGTCACCGATGCACGTCGCGCTGCGGGCATCCCTTCAACGATGTCGCGGTATGCCTGACGGGACAGACCGACCGCAACGACCACGCCATCCTGTGTCTGCTGCATCAGCGTACGAAGCGCTGCCGGACCGATCGCTATCTGTACGGCCCGCGATGTCACGCTATCGTTGACTTGCGCCGAATCGGCAATGCGTGCCTCCGGAAAGCGCTTGGCAAATGCAGCGACCAGACGTTTTCCGGCGTCACTATCATCTGCAGCGACGATCCGCAACGGTAATTTCCGGGCAGTGTTACACAGCGCTGCGTCAGGCCAACTGGTCGACGCCAGCAGCAAAAGTGGCAGCGGCAGTGCAAGAAAGCCGCCCATGAACCGGTGACGCCAGCGCTCATCAATCACGGTGCTAGAAAAAATAGTTCAAGGTCAGGAAATACTGCATCGCGCTATCGTCACGACTTTCCTTGGTCTGGCCGGCATCGATCAGATAGCGACTGGTCGTGTTGTCGCGATAACGCGCCGTCAACGAAGCGAGCAAATTCCGGTTGTCACCTAGCCTGACTTTCTTCGATAGCGTCAGGTCCGATCGCCCCTGAAAGGTTTGTCCGAAGCCGTTGGCGCTTGCCCCGACCCACGCGAGTCCGGCTTGCCAGTCGTTGCCGAATGCACGAGAGACGCCGAGCGCGCCGCTGTGCCGGGAATACTGGGTTTGTTCGAACAGTGTCGACGCCGCGTTGTCGAGGTACGCATAAGACAGAAACACCTTCCAGCGCGTATCAGGCTCCCAGTTGGCCTGCACCTCGGCACCGCGTAACCGAACGTGGTTGCCATTGGTGGGCACGAAGTTGAAGACTTGAAGCTTTTCCGACACCAAATCGTGCAGCCGGTCATCGAAGATCTTGGCATCGAGCAGCAAGCCGAACTGCGGAAAATTGCCGAGATAGCCGATTTCCCGTGACAGGATTTTTTCCGAAGTGAGGTTACCGGGGGCGAGCGCGGTGGGATAAAAATAGCCGTCGGTGGCACCATTGAGCGTCGGACTGAACCCGGTAGTGCGGTATCGCCAGTTGGCGCGCTGCTCCAGGATATCGGGCATGCGCACGGCGCGCGAGACGACGAAGCGGATCGTGTGGGATTCATTAGCATGGAGGTTTAACGCGAGCCGCGGCGAGAAGGCAGAACCGGTCAGCTGGTCCTGTTCGAAAAAACCGCCTGCGTTGATGCTGACCGCGGGGTTCGGCTTGACCTCGGCATTGGCAAATACCCGCCAGCTATTGTTGGAGACGCGCCCCTGCAAATACGTCTGGCTGTCAGCACTATCCCGGCGCAGGCCAAACCCGCTGACAACCCGTAGCTGATCGGACAGGACCAGCGTGTCCTGCAACTCGGCATCGATACGCTGCTCTGCGACATTCTGGTTGGCATTCACACAGGTTGGCGTCGCAGCGCGCGGGCCCAGTGCGCGATACGCGGCAATCGCCGAAGCCGCAAGAACGTTGTCCTGCGCGGTACCACCCGACGGTGTGCGACCAGCGAGTAACGCATTGGCATAGCCGGGATTTGCCCGCCAAAGTGTCGCCAGTTGCGGCAGCAACGTGATCGTCGGCAGACAATCACGCCATGCCTGTGCATTGCTGTGACGGGTCGCATAGACCTGCACTTGCAGTGCATGATCCGCCGACAGATGCGCCTGCCAGCGCGCACTGACATCGACTTCCTGCACCCCGATATCCGGAAATCCCTGCTGATAGCGATCGATGAATTCGATCTCCTTGAGACCTTGCAGCACAGTCGCCTGAAGATCCAGCGAATGAGTGCTGTCGAGCTCGGTGACCGAGCGGAAAGTGAGGCGGTTGAGTCGCATCGTGTCATGTCCCTTGCCGAGCGTCGAGGCGACATCGAAACCGCCATCTTCCTGATGGTCCAGCGTGATGCGGTACGCCGTCGATGCGCCCACATTGCCGCCATACCGAAACGTGCCGCCGGCCGTGCGCTGCGATCCTGCTGTTGCCGTCCAGTTGATACCGGCACTATCGCGCGGATGACGGGTCAGGATATTGACGATAGCCAGCATCGCATTGGCGCCATATGAAGCCGAGTTCGGACCGCGCGTGACTTCGATACGTTCGATATCTTCGATGGCGACAGGCAGCTCCTTCCAGTCCACTCGCGCCAGCCCCGGGCGATACACCGACACGCCATCGATGAGGACATTCATCCGGCGTGGCGTGAGCATGTTCGTGCCGTGGTAACCGATCCGGTAATCGCTGCCCGTGGCCTGCGTGACCGCCATGCCGGGCACTAAGCGCAGCGCTTCCGGTACTGAGGTGATGCCGAAACGTCGGAGCGTGTCGGCAGTGATGATGGTCACGCTGGCAGGCACATCGGCCAGCGACTGCCGCAGACGTGTCGGCGTCAGCACGACGGGAATGTCGCTATCAAGTGGCTCGGTGTCACTCGCCGCGAGGGCGATGGTTGACTGCAAACCGATCAGCGTGCAACCCAACATCGAGAGTCGGTACATCGTATTCATGGCTAGCTCCCCCCTGCCCTGTTACGCGATCTGCGGATACGTGAAGCCAATGAAATGGACCGCGTTGACGACAATGTGCGTCGCAATGGCTGCCTCCACCCGTCGCACTGACGCATACACAATCGCGTAGCCGAACCCCGCCACCGTGGCGAGGATCATGTAGGACACGCCACCGGCCGCATGCGCCAGTCCGAACAGCAGACCCGATAAGGCGATCGTCATGACACTGCCCCAGCGCACGCCCTGCAACGCCATCGCACAACGCTCTTGCAAGAAGCCTCTAAAAAACGCTTCCTCGGCAACGCAGGTAAACAGCAAGTTCATCGCAAGGAAGACCGGTGTGATCTCCGGCCATTTCGGATCGAAGCGCACTACACCGAGGGCGAGCGCCAGGCCCATCACGCTGACCGTCGTGATGGCGATGATGAGTGGCGTCTTGCGTGCGATCTCCTTCCAGTCGTCGACGGAGGTTGCACGACGACACAGCCACACCAGCAGAATCAGCCCGACAGCCGCCTTGTCGAAATTCGCGTACTGCGTGAACGGCAGCGCCTGTGCAGAAACCTTGAAGTCGACGATGACGGCCGGATTTCGAAAGCCAGGTAGGCGATGCAGTGCGAGCGCCAGCGCAATGACCGCAGTGAGGATGCAGGGAACCATGCGTTGCCACCGACTCGATCCAGAATGCGATGCCCACCAAGCCAGCGCCGCGAAGACTGCGAGCCCGGCCAGTGCCTGCCAGGCCAGATAACCCGACATCATTCCGCTGACGATCGCTGAGCAAAAAATTACCGGCCAGACTGGCATCCCGAAGCGCATACCAAAGGCAATGGGAGGCAGCCAAACTGCAAGGATCGACAGGCCCAGCAATCCGAACGTCACGATCAAAGGTAATTCGGCACTCATGTCATGAGTCCTTTTCGTCAGGGTTCGAGCAAGCCATGACGCACCGCCGTGCGGGTGATGTCGGCGGGCCGGTAGATGCCGAGCTTTTCCTTGATGGTCTGGCTGGTGTTACTGATCGTTTTCGGAGAGACCGCCAACTGGTCCGCGATTTCGCTATTCGTCAGCCCCTGCGCCATCAGCACAAACACACGCACTTCGCGCGCTTCGAGTCTCGCCTGCGGCGACATGTCGCCTTGTACCGATAACGTCGCAAGGCGCTCTGCGACCTGCGGCAAGAAGTACAACTGTCCTTCATGCGCCCGTTTGATTGCCGTCGCCAGCAAGCCAGGATCGGTGCCCTTGGTAACAAAGGCGTAGCCGCCCAGTGCATACGCTTCCTTGACGAGATTGTCCTGATCGTACTGGCTCAGGAACACAGTTCTGGCTTGTGGAAACTGCGCCAGCACGTCCCTCGCCGCGTCCAGCCCTGTCCGTGTCACGCCGAAGCGAATGTCGAGCACCAGCACATCGGGCAACAGGTCACGGTACTGGCTCACGACCGCATCGGGCAGCGCACAATCTCCGACGACCGTAATGCCCTGGCCCGATAGAGACATCGCAAACCCCGCCACCAGTAGCGGGTGATCGTCGGCCAGCAGCACGCGGATTGACGCATTTTTTGTAGTTGACACGTTCGACTCCTCTGACGGCTGTCAATATTTGATGCCCGGTATCCCCCGCAATTTGGACGGTGTCGCACCAAGATTAACGTTCATGCTGGAGAAAGAAAATTAGCCATGGTCCCGCATGGCTACCGTTGACGTTCTGGTCTGTTTATTTACCATTGATGCACCGGCGGTTACTCAAGCTCAAACCATGTAGCCGATGTTAGCAATACGATTTTCGCTGCGACAGTACCGGACCGTTCTATCGACACCAACCTTGATATGGCTCATCGGAGCGCCCTGCCATGGACAAACACCCTGCCACTGCCTGGTCTTTATTTACCGACGCCGCCGTGCGCCTTGCCGACGATCCCGACCGCGACGCCGCCCGCAACTGGCTGATGACCACACTGCGCTGGATGATCGATCGCGGGGACGACGCCTTTATTCAAGAGGTGACCGGAGGCACGGAGAACGCCGGCGCGGCACGCCTGCTGCGCACGATCATCGAACGGGAAAGCGAAGTCATCGTTGGGCTTCATTACAAAGGCGATACCCGACTTGGATTAGTCGCCATCCCGGCGCTTGTCGAATTCCCGTACGACGTTCCGGAAAGCCTTGTCGACGCGGCCTTGTCGTCAATCGACTGGAAAGCAGATGTCCTTCCTGGCCTGCAAGCAGTTAAATCGTCCGATGATTCATTACGGCTGATCGCGCGCTTTCATCGGCTCGATGAACTTCTTGCGATTCCCTTATCGGCATTGCGCAAAGCAGGCCATAGTCTCGCCAACCATGCGGCGCACCAGACCCTCGTGCCTTCTCCGTTCAAAACAGCGGACGTACCGCTGCGCAACGCCCCTACATTTCTGCGGTTTCTTGTCGGTCAGCGTAGCGTGACCGGTCCGGCTTTGATGCCAGAACTCAGCATGCGGGGTAGCTCGCTCCAACAGGCGCTGCGTAACAGGTTTGACGCGCGTTGCAGTGTGAATGTGCTGCGCGGTGGTGGATTTCACGATGCGCTCTATACGGCAATGTGGGAGTACCAGGAACGCCGGCTTGAGCAGATTGCGTGCGAAGTTGTCCAAGGTAGTAATGGCTATCCATTGACAGCGGCCATCCTGACACATCCCCGACAATCCACAATTCCGATGACCGAACTCCGTTTTTTGGCAGGAAAGAATGTGCTTGGAAGAGTTGGATATCGACTGCACATGCGACCTGTAGAAAACATGGACCGGTGCGTCGGGCGGATCGGTAGCGTGATTCGCCGGGCAGGCATCAGGAATGTGGATTGCGCGACGCCGAACAATGATGATGAAAACGACAATTACTGCTCCGCCCCGAGGATCGTCCTCCCGCTGTGAACCATGCCAACAGAGAGCGCGTTTGGCGCAGTTCATTCAACGTCTGATTAATCAGTGCAGATTGCCGATTATCAGACCGGCAACAGAAGTTGGCCCTCCGCGCCAGATATAGCCCTTCCACAGCGAGTCATGGCAGCAGAGAAAACGTTTGGCGCGGTTCAATAAACTGCGCCAAATTGCGCAAAAAACTGGCGCAGTTTCTTGAACTGCACCAAACTGATAAATCACGTAGTTCCACTAGAAGGCCGCTGCCCATGTCGACCACCACTGATATATTGAGCAGTCTGCAGGCCTGCGCCCAGAGAATAACCTTGGCAGAGTTGCTCGTCATGCATCCAGGCGTCGCCAGGCGCACGGCGCAACGCGTGATTGCGACGCTCATTGCACAAGGGCTCGTCGTTGCCATGGGTGAAGGACGAGCCAGGCGCTATGCCATCACCACGCACCGAAGCGTGACCGTACCTGCTATAGCGGCAGATCTTTTTCCCGCATACATTCCGCTGTCGGCTGACAGCAAGGATATCGTCGCCTATATCGACCAACCGCTGGAAGCACGCAAACCGGTCGGTTACCAGCGTGATTTCCTTGAGGCTTACCTTCCCAATAAGACGTGGTACCTGTCTGCTTCGCTACGACGTCAATTGCACAAAATGGGGAAAACTGCCGATACGGATGCGCCTGCCGGCACGTATAGCCGGGCCATCCTGAATCGCTTACTGATCGATTTATCCTGGGCATCGAGTCAACTAGAGGGCAACACCTATTCACTGCTGGACACGCGGGAATTGATCGAGCATGGCAAAGCTGCCGACGGCAAGGCCGCCATCGAAACACAGATGATCCTGAACCACAAAACAGCGATCGAATTGTTGGTGGAAAACATGGGCGAGACGCAATTCAATCGCTACACGTTGATGAATTTGCACAGCGCACTGGCGGAAAACCTGCTGCCCAATCCGGCGGATGAAGGACGGATACGCCAGCATATCGTCGAGATCGGAAAAAGTGTCTATTGTCCCCTGTCCACACCGCAGCAAATCGACGACTTCCTTGGTGTTCTGCTCGACAAGGCCAATCAGATCACCGATCCCTTCGAACAATCCTTCTTTATCATGGTGCAACTGCCGTACTTGCAGCCCTTTGCCGATATCAACAAACGTACTTCCCGACTGGCAGCCAACCTGCCGCTGTTTCGTGCCAACCTGTGTCCTCTGACGTTCCTGGATGTAACGGAACAAGCCTACAGCAGGGCAACACTGGGCGTCTATGAAATGACCCGCGTGGAACTGTTACGCGACCTGTATGTCTGGGCGTATGAGCGATCTACGCAAGAATATCTCGCCATCAAACAGGACCTGGCAGAACCTGACCCCTTGCGTTTGGCTTGGCGCGACCTGATCAAACAAGCCATGCGTGACGTCGTGCGACAGCCCGGGCAGGATGCTCTGACGGTCATCGCTCGCGTTGTCAATGCGGCTGTACCAGAATCGGAACGCCCTGGCGTGCAAGCAATCGTCATTGAAGAATTGCGGCGATTGCATGAAGGTGTCCTGTCACGATATGGATTACGCCTCTCGGAATTCGCCAGTTGGCGGGCAAACCAGACGGATTGAGCGTCCATAAACCGCGCCAAATTGCGCCCTAAAACTTTTACGGATTTTAAAGCCGTACTTCTTCAAGAATGTTCCCAGCCTACACCAGCATCGCCACGCCCCTTACGTCGCGACTCGGCAGCAACGGTGCCTGAGTTGCCTCAATAACGATGGTCAAGCTGGCGCATACTCTTTCAGCGACTTCACCCATTCCTCGAAGGAGATCGATATGCGCGTCATGGTCATCGTCAAGGCGTCAACAGAATCAGAAGCTGGCATCTTGCCGAGCACATCGCTACTGGCAGAGATGGGGGCTCTCAATCAAGAACTGGTCAACGCCGGCGTGATGCTGGCGGGGGAAGGTCTGCACCCGAGCAGCAAGGGCGCGCGCGTGACCTTCGGCAAAGACGGACCGCACGTCACCAACGGACCGTTTCCCGATACGAAGGAGTTGATCGCCGGATTCTGGCTATGGAACGTACGCAACATGAACGAGGCCATCGACTGGATCAGACGCATGCCGCAGGCCGAGGGCGTGGAGCAGGACATCGAGATTCGCCCGCTGTTCGAGATGGATGATTTCGGCGAGGCGCTCACGCCGGAATTGCGTGCGCAGGAAGAGCGACTTCGGGCGGCCTCCGGCGATCACCCATCGCGCTGACCCTGCTTCGCTGCACGAATTGTGGCCCAAGCATCGGCATCAATCACGGCATTGCTACCAGACACAAGTCCGTCGCGTGCGGCCTGCACTTTTTGTTGCGCCCATTTGCTGTGCGACAGCGCGGCGTGGACGGCAGTCAGTCGTCGAGCAGCATCCGGCCGTTTCGCGGTCCGCGCAACCAGAGCGAAATTGGCCGCACAAATTGTGTAAGTCGACAAATGCACTTTGTCATGCATGAAGCGGGCAACGGCGTCGATCGAAAAAAATAGCCGCTCCTTGGTCTGACCACCGCGCGTTCGAACCGAAACGATAAACTCAACCAGGCCATCAGTGACGTGGATTCTGAACACACCGTAATCGGCAATGACCGTCGCATGGTGAATCACATTGGCAGCAACCAGCGCTTTGAGTCGGGTCGGGGTAATTAATTCAGACATCCTGTGCCTCCCAATGAAAGGAATCTGCCCATCACGTTATTTTACAAAGTGACACGCGACCACGTAGTGCCATATTTTTAATCAGTGGAAATGAAACGAAGCGGTCATGAAAACCACAGTTAAGCCCATGCCATCCCTTGTCAATGATACGGATGCCGACCAACTCGTTGAGACTACAGATCTTTCTCAGTACGACCTGTCTGGTTTCAAGCCGATGAACTTCGAGTTCGCCGAAATCTGCAGCGATGCACATGCGCCTTCCTCAGAATCTTCTAGATTTGTTCGTAACGGTGCAACCGGCGGCGCCTTTGATAGCAATTTTGCCTAGCAATAAACTGCTTCCTCGATCATCGAACCGAAGCAGGTCCTTGCCGATCTCAAAGTTGGAAATGCATGTCGGCATCCGCAGCCTTTTTCATTTTTAGCTCGTCAATGAGCATTTTTGAGACTTCAGATAGTCGCATTCAGGCGGGCACGCGCTACCCTCTGAGTTGGGTAATGCAAAATATCACCAAGCAGAATTGCATTTGATACTTGAAGTATTGCTTGACCAAATTGATTAATGTACATACATTAAATGACATGGAAATCACTTTTGATGCCCATAAAAATGCGCGCAACATTACGTTGCGCGGATTAGATTTCGCCCGTTCATGTAACTTTGATTTCCAGACAGCGGTGATCTGGATTGACTCCCGCAAGGAGTATTCGGAAGTACGTATTTCCGCACTTGGCTTGCTGGAGGGGCGGGTGCATTCGCTGGTTTTCACGGAAACAGAAAATGGAATCCGGGTAATCAGTTTTCGCAAGGCGAATCGTCGTGAGGTGAAACGATATGAACAAGAAATTAAAACCTGAATTAATAGATGAAGACAACCCGGAATGGACCGATGACATGTTCAAGCATTCTGTGCGTTTCGATTCGCTA
>CANFED010000082.1 GCA_947445995.1 Oxalobacteraceae bacterium
AAGCGGCGCTGCCACTTGTCGCGCACCGCTTCGTTGCTGCGAAACAGCTCGACCGGCAGCCGGATCAGGTCATCAAAATCGACCGCCTGATAGGCCGACAGCGTTGCCACATAGCTGCGATAAATGCGTGCGGCCTCGGCTTCTTCGTCGTCGACGGCTTGCTTGACCGCTGTGTCGGGA
Source organism: Oxalobacteraceae bacterium (assembly GCA_947445995.1). GTDB lineage: Bacteria > Pseudomonadota > Gammaproteobacteria > Burkholderiales > Burkholderiaceae_D > Actimicrobium. Next base: position 181 of record CANFED010000082.1, read on the forward strand.
TCGATCAAGCCGTTCTTCCACAGCGACATCGCACCCTGGATGCGACGGATCAATTGCTTGTCCGTCGTGATCGCCAGATCCTGCACCAGTGAAAAACAATCGTCGCTGTCCATGATCGAAAAGCGATCCTTCAAGCCGAGCTGGCGCGCTTCCTGGCGCAGAATTTTTACGCCCAGCGAATGGAAAGTGCTGACGGTTAGTTGCTTGGCCTGACGCGGTTGCTTGAGCAGTTTGGCGATGCGCTCCTGCATTTCCAGCGCAGCCTTATTGGTAAAAGTCAGCGCCGCAATATGCTTGGGTTCGTAGCCGCAATCCTCGATCAGGTGAGCGATTTTTTGTGTGATCACTCGGGTCTTGCCGGAGCCGGCACCAGCCAGTACGAGACATGGACCATCGAGGTAATAAACCGCTTCGCGCTGCGGGGCATTGAGGCCAAACGAAGGGGTCGAGGACATGAGAAAAGGCAGTGAGGAGGCGAGTGGCATTGTACCGCCGCCAGCCACCTTGTTTCCGCCTACTTCAGCCGCTTACTTCAGCAGCTTGCCGTCCGCATCGCGCAACTCGGCCGGCCCCAGTTTGAGCGGCTTGAATTGCGGCGCGATGCTGGCTTTGTCACCCACCGCTATGACGATCATTTTGCCTGGCTGCAGATACTTCGCTGCGGCTGCTTGCGCCTGCTTCGCAGTGACGGAGGCATACCGTGCGGGCAGTCCGACGTAGTAATCGAGACCGAGGTCATAGATGAAAATATTGGCCAGCGAGGCACCAATGGCCTGATTGGTTTCGAAACGTCCCGGCAGCGACAGAATCTGCGAATTGCGCGCATTGCTCATCTCGGCCGCACCCATCGTTGTGCCGGCCATGCCGCGGATTTCCTTGAAAATTTCTGCGACGGCGACACCGGTCACGTCGGTCCGGATGCTTCCTGCAACGGAAAATGGTCCAGGCGCACGGCGATAGTCGAAACCGGATTTAGTGCCGTAGGTGTAGCCTTTTTCTTCGCGCAGGTTGCTGTTGATGCGGCTGGTGAACAAGCCGCCGAGCGCGGCATTCATCACCTGCAAGGCGTCAAAGTCAGGCGTCTTGCGATCGGGGCCGAGGATGGCTACGCGGATTGCGGTTTGCGGTGCGCCGGGCTTGTCGACGAAGATCAGTCTTGCGCTGGTCGGCTGCACCGGTCCGAGCACAGCCTGCTCGGCGACAGCGCCTTTCCATTCACCGAAGCGGGTTTCGGCCAGCGCTTTCAGTGCCTCGCGTGTGATGTCGCCCGAAACCACCAGCGCAGCATTGCCGGGGACGTAATGCTTCTTCCAGAAAGCTTCGAGGTCGGCACGACCAGTCGCCTTGACGGCGGCCACGCTTCCGAGCTCGGACCTACCGTACGGATGCACGTCGCCATACAGCGCGCTCAGTTCGACGCGAGCTGCCACGGCTGGCGCATTTTCGCGCCCCTGACTGAGCTCGCCGAGCCGGCTGCTGCGGCTGCGTTCGATTTCTTCGGCCGGAAATGCCGGGTGCTGGACCATGTCGGCCAGCACGTCAAGGGACTGGCTGAAATTGGCCTTGAGTGACATCACCGATGCCATCGATGCATCGGCATTCGAACCGGTCATCATGAACGCACCAAGCTGCGCGAGTTCGTCGGCGATCTGCGGTGCGCTGCGACTGGTCGTGCCTTCCTCCAGCATCTGTGCGGTAAAGCTGGCCAAGCCCGGCTGCCCGGCAGGGTTCGCGCCAGAGCCGCTGCGTACCACCAGCTCAGCAGCCACCAGCGGCAACGCCGGATTGAAGTTGTGGATCACCGTCAGGCCATTGGCGAGTGTGAAGGAGTCGCCTTTGGGCAGCGCAAACGGCTTCAGCGGCTCGCCCTTCGGCACTTGCCGACGCCACGGCTCATCCTTGTTCAGTGACGTGATCGGTTCAACTTTGCCCTTCACGACCGGCGCGGTTGGTACTTCCGGTCCGAGCTCTTTCGGCCCCGGCACGCCATGCACGACCACGCGGGCCGTTGACGCCAATTGCGCATCGATGACGCGCTTGACGTCAGCGGCAGTGACCTGACGGTAGCGTTCGATGTCCTTGGCCAGATAGCCGGGATCGCCAAGGTATTGGTTGTACTGGTTCAGCTGATTGGCCATACCTTCGCCACCGACTTTTTCGATACGGGTCAGCATCGCGGTTTCGATGGTGTTGCGGGCGCGCGCGACTTCCTTGTCATCGGGGCCGTTCTTGCGGAATAGCTGCAGCTGCTCATCGATGGCCGCTTCGATTTCTTTGGCATCGTGACCCGGACGCGCGGTCACCGAGACAACAAACATCGAGGTCAGCGCGTTCGATCCCTGCGAGGCACTGACTTCTTGTGCGATCTGCTTGTCGTAGACCAGTGCCTTGTAGAGCCGACTGGATTTTCCGCCACCAAGAATTTGTCCGGCAATCGCCAGCTCGGCATCACCCGGCAGGTACGCCGGTGACGTCAGCCAGGCCATGTAGACCCGTGGCAGCTCGATCTGATCGGTCACGACCGCACGGCGCTCGCTGGTGATGGGCGGCGTCACGACAACCGGCTTTGTCAGTTCGGGGCCGCGCTTGAAACTGCTGAAATATTTGGCCACCAGTACCTTGGTGCGAACCTTGTCGATATCGCCGACGATGACGAGACTGGCATTGTTCGGCCGGTAATACTGCGTGAAGAAGTGTTTGATGTCGCCCAGTTTGGCCGACTGGATATCGGCGTGGGAGCCGATGACGCTGGCGTAGTACGGATGCGTCTTGGGAAATAGCTGGTGGAACAAGGCTTCTTCCACGATGCCATAGGGTACGTTCTCGATGCTTTGGCGACGCTCGTTGCGAACCACGTCGATCTGGTTGGTCAGCGCGGTCTGGTCGAGCACATCGAGCAGATAGCCCATGCGGTCGGCATGCACCCACAGTGCCAGTTCGAGCTGGTTCGAGGGGACGGTATCGAAATAATTGGTGCGATCGAAATCGGTACTGCCATTGGAGTCGGTCGCGCCGGCACCTTCAAGCAATTTGTCCGCTTTGCCACGCGGCACGTGCTTCGACGCGGCAAACATCATGTGTTCGAACAAATGGGCAAACCCGGTCAGGCCGGGTGCTTCGTTGGCAGGACCTACGTGATACCAGAGATTGACGGCTGTTAGCGGCAAGCGGTGGTTCTCCACCAGAATCACGTCTAGTCCGTTGGGCAATGTGTATTTTTCGAACGGGATTTGAGGCACCGACACGCTGTCTGGATCAAGCGCCTGCGCAGCAAAAACTGGCGATGTCAGCACCGCACACAGGACGAGCATTAGCGCGGGCAGCGCCAGCAGTTGGTGGGGCTTCATTGATCTCTCCGGGGATGTTGGTCGACGCCAGGCTGATGACGTTATCTCGCCCGATTATGCCAGCGCTCTGCAGGGCGCGCAGCCGACAAGCCAGACGTGGACCTCTGAGCGATCGAAGTTTGCATCAGAAAACTCGTGTCTGATTAACTTGATTCGACATGGCGATGCAGCTGCGCTTGCAAAGCAACCGTTGCGGCCCGATATTAGCGCTAGTTTTCAACGCTCAATGAAATGGCACTCGCATGAAATTTACCCACTTGATCGAAATCAATGATCCGCTCCTGCCCTTGGTGGACATGCTGACGCGCGAGCAACTCTGGCTCGGGCTGGTGTTGCGCGCCAAAGCACCGAAATTGTTCGTGCCTTATCTGGACGGCTGTTCGATCACGCACCCTTCCGATTCGGGTTTTTCGCGGGAATTGCAGTACGGCGATCTCGTCATCCGCGATGAGGTGACACTGACACCGGGCCATGCTGTCCACTACGCGATACCGCAGCAGAAAGATATTGCACCGTCGTCGTTGACCATGACCATCGAGGAACCGCAGCCAGAACTGTTTTTTGTCCGGTTTTCGTATGAAGACAGCCAGCATGAAGAAGATGGTTCAGTCGATGCGTTTTATAACGAATTTCGGCATTCCGCCTATCAGGAAGCAGATATCGACACGGTTCGCCTGATCCGTCAGATGGCACAGGATGGCGAACTGCACTAAACACGATTCAGATATCAACCGGATCGACTTCGACCGACCAACGTGCCCTTGTTTTGATCTCACGCAATGTGGCGATCCATTCCGTGAGGAAAGCTTGTAACGTCGGGCGCGAGGACGATTCGACCAGTAACTGGGCCCGGTCGACATTGGCAATGCGTGTCATGGTCATCGGAATAGGATCGTTGATGATGATGCCTTCATGTTTCACTGCTGCAGCTGCTGCGTGCAGGAATTCAAGGGCGATCGGGAGTTCGCGGGCTTCTGCTCGCAGCAATGCCTGATAGATGAATGGCGGCAAGCCAGCTTGACGGCGTTCCGCCAGCAGTTCATTGGCGAAGCGGTCGTAGTTGTGCGCGATGATGGCGGCATAGAGCGGGTGCTGCGGGTAGCGCGTCTGGATCAGCACTTCGCTGGAACTTCCTCCTTCTTTCGGCGCGGCTCGTCCTGCCCGCCCTGCCACTTGCATCAGCTGCGCGAACAAGCGCTCGCTCGCTCGATAATCTTGCGAAAACAGCGCGGTATCGGGATTGAGAATGCCGACCAGCGTCAGGTTCTTGAAGTCATGTCCTTTCGCAACCATCTGGGTGCCAATCAGAATATCAACCTCGCCACGGTGCACGCTATCAAAAGCGGCCTGAGCACTGCCCTTGCGTCGGGTCGAGTCCGCATCGATGCGCAGCAAGCGCGCCTCCGGCAACAAGCTTTGTAACCCTTCCTCGACGCGCTGCGTACCGCGTCCGAGAGGCTGGATATCCACGTTGCCGCAAGTCGGACAAGCTTTCGGAATACGATGTTCAAGGCCGCAATGATGACACCGCAGTCGATAATCGGGCTTGTGTAGCACCATGAATGCCGTGCAACGGGTGCAATTGCTGATCCAGCCACAAGCATCGCAAGCCAAGACCGGCGCATAACCGCGCCGGTTCAGGAACAACAGCGATTGTTCACCGCGCACCAAGCGTAATTTGAGTGCGGCCAGCAAAGTCGATGTGATGCCTTCAAATGGCTTGTCGTGTTCCATATTAATTAAACTCACCTTCGGCAAGACAGCATCCTGCACCGCCCTGTCCCGCAAATCCAGCTGACGATAACGTCCCGATTGGGCGTGATGCCAGGTCTCCAGCGATGGCGTTGCCGAACCCAGCACCAGTGGTATTGCCAGCTGACGAGCTCGCCAAACCGCAAGATCACGCGCCGAGTAACGTAAGCCTTCCTGTTGCTTGTAGGACGGATCGTGCTCTTCGTCGATGATGATCAGCTTGAGATGCGGGAACGAGGCCAGCAGTGCGAGCCGGGTGCCCAGAATGATGCGGGCATGTCCCAGATGTGCCGCCAACCAATTGCGCAGTCGTTCGCCTTCCGCAAGTCCGCTATGTAATGTCACCACCATGACTGTCGGAAAGCGCGCGCGGATATTGCCTTCAAGCTGCGGTGTCAGATTGATCTCGGGCACCATGATCAGAATTTGCGCCGGGTTATCGAGGTCGCTAGCCTGACTAAGGATGGTCGCCGCTGCGTGCAAATACACCTCGGTTTTGCCACTGCCAGTCACGCCATAGAGCAGATGCGGTGAATAACCGGAGGCGCTAGCAATCGCATCCGCCGCATAACGCTGTGCAGGATTGAGTAAAGGTACATTCACAGGCGTTGCGTCATGCGTAACCCGAGGCTGATCGAGTTTTTTTAGTGCGCGGTCAAGCGAGACCGACTTTACTCCACGCAGGTTTTTCGGCAATGCCGGAATCACTACTTCACCAAGCGGACGATGATAATAAGCCGCAGCGAAACGACATAGCGCCAGCCACAAAGAACTTAACGGCGGTAATTGTGCGTGTACGACAAGCGCCTCCTTGAGCTTCTCGTCAGGAACCTCCGTGTCTGAGCCAATCCCGACGATCATCGCCGCAACCTCACGTCGACCGAATGGCACGATGGCGATTTGTCCGATCCTGGGCAATGGGGCACCATCTCCGACCAATGGCCAGCGATAATCGAAACAGACGTTGATCGGGGCGTCGAGTGCGACTGTCAGAATGCAATGTTGCACGAGTTAAGGTAATCCATGTGGAAGTTAGCTAACTATCAGTTTCAAAAGCACTTTTCCGTAGATTCCTGATGCCTGTGGATAACTTTGTGGATAAGGGCCTATTGACAAGCTCGAACCCTAGCATTCATGCGGGTTTCTAGGAATTACAAAAAAGAAAAGAAAAAATTAAGCTCTTTAAAATCAATGAGTTAAAAATCTGATCTTTAGACTGAAAATAAATTTTAAATCGAAAGTGCGTTGATTAATGCAAGCCATATTTTGTGAATAAGTAAGAAATAGGATGACTGTTAATGTTGACTTTTAATTTCTTTTGGTTATTTCCGACTGAGAACTTATCGAAATATACAAACGGAAAAAAAGCGCCATGTCAACAGCGCTCAGGTAGAAATATTCACAGGGCTGGCTTTCATTACCTCACGTAAAACATCAAGTAATGACGTAACACCCCGATTTGTAAGCACTTTTAGATATATCCACAGTAACTGTGGATAACTTTGTGGATAAGTGACTCTTGACAGGCCTCCAGGCCAGAGCCAATGCGGGGTTCAACACATTGCCCTTTGTAGTAGCTAAAATTTTAACCATTAAAATCAATGACTTATATTTAGCTAGCAAGTGATGAATTTTATTTTTAAAAAAATGATTTTCTTTTTATCTGTACCTGATTTTGTGCATAAGATCTTTTTTTCCGCCATAAAATCACTCTTCAGCAAACTCACCCCGCTGATCGGCTAAGGCGATGCACCGCTTCGACCATCACGGAAACCGCATCAGGTTGCGTGAACTGTGAAATACCATGACCAAGATTGAAAACGTGTCCGTGCCCGGCCGAAGGAGGACCATACGACGCGAGTGTTCGGGCCACCTCAGCCTGAATCTGTTCGGGTTTGGCAAACAGTGCTACCGGATCGAGATTTCCCTGCAAAGCGACCTTGTCGCCAACCAGCGCGCGTGCGCGCCCAAGATTGACCGTCCAGTCAAGGCCGACGGCATCGGCACCGATGTCAGCGATCTGGTCGAGCCAAAGTCCGCCCCCCTTGGTGAAGACAATACAAGGAATACGCACACCATCCTGATCAAGGTCCAACTGAGACACAACCTCGCGCATATAATCCAGCGAAAATTGCTGGTAGGCACCATCTGCGAGTGCTCCGCCCCAGCTATCGAAAATCATGACGGCTTGTGCCCCGGCAGCAATCTGGGCGTTGAGATAGCCGGCCACGGCTGTGGCATTAATCGACAAGATGCGATGCATCAAATCGGGCCGGTCATAGAGCATGCTTTTTACCCGACGAAAATCGTCTGAGCCGCCGCCTTCCACCATGTAACAAGCCAGCGTCCACGGACTTCCAGAAAAACCAATCAACGGAACACGGCCATCAAGCTCGGTCCGTATCTGCGTCACCGCGTCGTAGACATACTGCAAATCGCCCAGATCTGGGGCTTGCAACGCCATCACTGCTGCTTCATCCCGAAGTGGTCGTTCGAATTTAGGTCCTTCGCCATCGGCAAAATAGAGACCTAGCCCCATCGCATCTGGCACCGTCAAGATATCGGAGAACAAAATCGCGGCATCTAACGGAAAACGATCAAGTGGTTGCAAGGTCACTTCGGTTGCATAGTCGGGATTTTTTGCTAACCCCAAAAAGGAACCGGCGCGGGCGCGCGTCGCGCGATATTCCGGCAAGTAACGACCGGCCTGACGCATCAACCATACGGGCGTGTAGTCAGTCGGTTGACGCAGCAATGCGCGCAGAAAGGTATCGTTTTTTAATGGAGCGAACTTGGTAGACATCGGGCGAATCCTGACAACATCGGAGAAGTCCGTATTATCGCCGAAAGCACTATCGGGGAAGAATAAAGCGCAACCCGTACTTCAATTGCTCAACACATCAACACCCATAACGAATTACCCGGCAAACCTGTAAGCACCTCAAATTTCGTTTAACTAAACTCGTACCCCAAGATTCACGGTGCCAGGTAAGCGCATCAACTTGAAGTTAAGCACACTGATACTCTACGGTGCTGCCTGCGCCGGCATTCCTTATATGTCTGCTGACAGTTTGTGAGTGCAACAGAACTGACCGGATAACTACCAACCAGGGCGTCTTGTGTAATGCCCTAATCCGGCTTACGATTTGCACCGGAGGGAAAAATGCAAAATACCATTCGCAGTCTCATCTACGTCAGCCGTGCAATACAGGCGATGTCGTTGGACGAACTCAGTAAGTTGTTAATTCAGGCGCGCGCATCCAATCAGGCAACCGGGATTTCGGGCGTGCTGCTCCATCACGATGGCTTGTTCTTGCAACTGATGGAAGGCGAGTCGCAAGCGGTTGAAACTCTACTTAAAAAAATCATGACGGATCGTCGCCACGAGGGCGTTTTAATTCTTGTCGATTCGCTGAGGAAGCGTCCGCGCATGTTCCCGGATTGGAAAATGGGCTTTTATCATTTTTCATCAATTGAGCGTGTGGTCGGTCCCGGCCTTATGGAAAACGCCACGCTTGAGATGGACAAAGCGACCCAGTTAATCGATCCCGATGATCCCGCAACAACCCTGATGGCAACGGTCTGGAAAGCTAACCGTCAGCATTTTGATCGTGCTCCGCTTGCCTAATACGACTGTCACGGACGAATACGCACAAGACGTAATGCGATAGACGCCTAGGTTTCCAGACGCGCAGCGGATTTAAATTCCATAACGATTTTGAACTGAACGAGATACGTTCCTGGAAGCTGCTACTAGCGCGTCGTAAAATAAAAAAGGCAGCCTTGGCTGCCCTTCACTTACTGCATCCTGCCACAAAAAAATCAGCGCTTTTGACGCAAACGCTGGATCGCTGCCAACTGGGCTATCGCTACCGACAATTCTGCTTGCGCAGCAGCATAGTCAATTTTTGACTCCTGGTTGACCATTGCTTCCTCAGCCAAGCGCTTTGCTTCCAATGCCTTTGCTTCGTCGAGGTCGTCACCGCGAATTGCGGTATCAGCCAAGACCGTCACGGCGTTAGGTTGCACTTCCAGAATACCGCCAGCGACGAACACCAGTTCCATCTCGGTTTGGCCTGCAACCTTGATGCGCACGGTGCCCGGTTTAATACGCGTAATCAGTGGCGTATGACCCGGATAGATACCGAGTTCTCCGGACTCGCCCGGCAACGCAACGAACTCGGCTTCACCGGAAAAGATCTGCGTTTCGGCCGAAACCACATCGACGTAAATAGTGTGTGCCATCTTGAAACCTTATCTGTTCAATGAGTCAGTCATCATGCTGCCAACATCGGACCATCCCGACATTGGCAGGCACCGATTACTGAGCCTTCTTGGCTTTTTCGATTGCTTCTTCGATCGTACCGACCATGTAGAACGCTTGCTCCGGCAGGTGATCAAGTTCGCCCGATGCGATCATCTTGAAGCCCTTGATCGTGTCTTTCAGCGAAACGTACTTACCAGGCGCACCGGTAAATACTTCAGCAACGTGGAATGGCTGCGACAGGAAGCGTTGCATTTTACGTGCACGCGCGACCAGCAACTTGTCTTCTGGTGCCAATTCGTCCATACCCAGAATCGCGATAATGTCGCGCAATTCCTTGTAGCGCTGCAAGATACCTTGCACCGAGCGGGCGGTGTCGTAGTGGTCCTGACCAACGACGAGCGGGTCGAGCTGGCGTGAAGTCGAATCGAGTGGATCGACCGCAGGGTAGATACCCAGCGAAGCGATGTCACGTGACAGAACGACGGTTGAATCCAGGTGAGCAAAGGTAGTTGCTGGCGACGGATCAGTCAAGTCATCGGCAGGAACGTAGACGGCCTGGATCGAGGTGATCGAGCCGACTTTGGTCGACGTGATGCGCTCTTGCAGACGGCCCATCTCTTCAGCCAAGGTTGGCTGATAACCCACCGCGGAAGGCATACGACCCAGCAAAGCTGATACTTCCGTACCGGCCAACGTGAAGCGGTAAATATTGTCAACGAAGAACAGTACGTCTTTGCCTTCATCACGGAAACTTTCCGCGATGGTCAGGCCGGTCAGTGCAACGCGCAGACGATTGCCTGGCGGTTCATTCATCTGACCGTAGACCATCGCAACTTTGGAGTTTTCCGGATTTTCCAGGTCGACCACTTTCGCGTCAGCCATCTCGTGATAGAAGTCATTACCTTCACGAGTACGCTCACCGACGCCTGCAAACACGGACAAGCCGCTGTGTGCTTTGGCGATGTTGTTGATCAATTCCATCATGTTCACGGTCTTGCCGACACCGGCACCACCGAACAAACCGACTTTACCGCCCTTGGCAAACGGACACACCAGATCGATCACCTTGATACCGGTTTCGAGCAAGTCCTGCGATGGCGACAACTCGTCATACGCCGGCGCTTTACGGTGGATCGACGCCATTTTTTCGTGGCTGACCGGACCGCATTCGTCAATTGGATTTCCCAACACGTCCATAATGCGACCCAGTGTTGCCTTACCAACTGGGACCATGATCGGTCCACCGGTGTTCTGGATAATCATGCCGCGGCGCAAACCGTCGGAAGTACCCAGCGCAATGGTACGGACAATACCGTCACCGAGCTGCTGTTGCACTTCCAGTGTCAGTTCCGAGCCTTCCATTTTCAAGGCGTCGTACACCTTGGGCATCGCGTTGCGCGGGAACTCAACGTCCACCACTGCGCCGATACACTGAACGATTTTGCCGTCAGCCATGTTCGTTCCTTCAAAAGTAATTTAAATTCCTGGCAGCTCGATTACGTGCTTTTCGCCTTCAAGGCGGCATGTAGTCAAGTTGCGTCATGTTCTATTCAATTGGGAACAGAGCAATGCGACGCCTTCGGCGACTCATCGACTCCGTCCCGCAAAGAGCGTTAGACTGCAGCCGCTCCGGAAACAATCTCCGACAATTCCTTCGTAATCGCTGCCTGACGCGTCTTGTTATAAATCAGCTTCAATTCACCAATCACGTTGCCGGCGTTGTCGCTGGCAGACTTCATCGCAACCATACGCGCCGATTGCTCGGACGCCATATTTTCAGCGACTGCCTGGAAAATCAATGCTTCTACATAACGCAGGAGCAGTTCATCAATCACCGATTGCGCATCTGGCTCATAAATGTAATCCCATGAGTGATTGCCTTTATCAGCTTCCAGTTTGTCGGCCGACAGCGGTAGCAATTGCTCCAATGTCGCTTCCTGACGCATCGTATTGACGAACTTGGTGTACACCACGTACACCGCGTCCAACCGACCTTCCTGATACGCATCCAGCAAAACTTTGACCGGACCAATCAGCTTATCGAGATGTGGAGCATCGCCGAGCTGCACCGCGTGCGACACCACTGTCGCACCGACACGATTCAGAAAACCAAATCCCTTGTTGCCGATTGCCACTGTCTCAATCTTGTTACCCGTGCTTTCGACTTCGCGCATCTTTGTCGTCAGCAAGCGCAGCGCATTGGTGTTCAATCCGCCGCACAGACCTTTATCGGTCGTGACAACGATGAAACCAACGCGCTTTGCCTCTGCTTGCGACACCAGAAACGGGTGCGTGTACTCGGGGTTCGCCTGCGACAGGTTAGCCGCGATATTCCGAATCTTCTCACTGTAGGGACGAGCCGCACGCATCCGCTCTTGCGCTTTGCGCATCTTGGATGCGGCAACCATTTCCATCGCCTTGGTGATCTTCTTCGTATTTTCTACGCTCTTGATCTTGCCTCGAATCTCTTTACCTGAAGCCATGCTTAGTTACTCCTTATGCACAGTTAGGTTCAGAACGATTTCTTGAAATCTGCAATCGCCGCGGCCAGTGCAACTTCACCGTCCTTGTCGAGCTGCTTGGTTTCTTCGATCTTCTGCAACAGAGCGGCGTGGCTGCTCTTCATGAAGCCATGCAGACCCGATTCAAACGGCAACACTTGCTTGACTTCGATGTCGTCGAGGTAGCCCTTGTTGACCGCGAACAGCGAACATGCCATCAGCGAAATCGACAACGGTGAGTACTGTGCCTGCTTGAGCAGTTCAGTCACGCGAGCACCACGATCGAGCTGCTTGCGGGTCGATGCATCGAGGTCCGAAGCAAACTGCGCAAACGCGGCCAATTCACGGTACTGGGCCAAGTCGGTACGGATACCACCGGACAGGTTTTTGATGACCTTGGTCTGAGCAGCACCACCAACGCGCGACACCGAGATACCGGCATTGATAGCAGGACGGACACCTGCGTTGAACAGCGAAGTTTCAAGGAAGATCTGACCGTCTGTAATCGAAATCACATTGGTTGGAACAAAAGCGGAAACGTCACCAGCCTGAGTTTCAATGATCGGCAAAG
>CANFED010000083.1 GCA_947445995.1 Oxalobacteraceae bacterium
AGCTGCAAGCATTCCGGTATTCCTGCCGGGATTGCCCCAACGATACCCAACTACAAGGAAGAGACATGACAGCCGAATACCAGGTCAATGGCGCAGTTGCCATCATTACCCTCGACAATCCACCGGTCAACGGGCTGGGGCTGTCGACTCGCACGGCAGTTGTTGCCGGCGTGCAGAAAGCACTCGCCGATGCGGCCGTCAAGGCCATCATCCTGACGGGTGCCGGCAAGGCCTTTTCCGGCGGTGCCGACATCAAGGAATTCAATTCGCCGAGTGCGTTTGCCGAGCCATCACTGCATACCCTGATCAATGTCGTCGAGTCGGCCAGCAAGCCGGTCATCGCGGCGATCCACAGCGTGTGCATGGGCGGCGGACTGGAACTGGCGCTAGGCTGTCATTACCGTGTTGCGATTCCGGGTGCACAGATCGCGCTGCCGGAAGTCAAGCTTGGCATCTTGCCGGGCGCAGGTGGTACGCAACGCTTGCCTCGTGCAGTCGGTCTGGAGCTGGCATTGAACATGATCGTCTCGGGCACCCCGATCGCCTCCGAAAAACTGGCGAAAACCGCGTTGTTCAGCAAGCTCATCGAGGGCGACCTGATCGAAGGCGCGCTGGCCTTTGCCGCCACTATCGCCGATGTCCGGCCGCTGCCGAAAGTGCGTGACGTCAAGGTTGATTATCCGAATTACGAAGCCTTCCTGCAGTTCTCCCGCAATACCGTCAAGGCCATGTCGGGTCCGTATCCGGCACCGCTGAAATGTGTCGAGGCCGTCGCCGCATCGATGACGATGAAGTTCGACGATGGCATCAAGTTTGAACGTGACCTGTTCATCGAACTGGTCCAGACCACCGAATCGAAAGCGCTGCGTCATGCCTTCTTTGGCGAACGTGCTGCCAGCAAGATCCCGGATGTGCCGGCTGATACGCCAGTGCGGTCGATCAAGTCGGCTGCCGTGATCGGTGCCGGTACGATGGGTGGCGGTATTGCGATGAATTTCGTCAATGCCGGCATTCCAGTGATGCTGCTCGAAACCAAGCAGGAAGCGCTTGATAAAGGCATTGCGACGATTCGCAAGAACTACGAAAACACGATGAAGAAGGGCAAGCTGACCCAAGAAAAATTCGACCAGCGCGTCGGCATGATCAGCGGCACGCTGAATTACGCTGACATCGGTCAGGCAGACATCGTCGTCGAAGCCGTTTTCGAGGACATGGGCGTGAAGGAAACCGTGTTCCGCAAGCTCGACGAAGTCATGAAGCAGGGCGCGATTCTGGCGTCGAACACCTCCACGCTGGACGTCGACCAGATCGCCTCGTTCACCAAGCGTCCGCAAGATGTGATCGGTACCCACTTTTTCAGTCCGGCCAACGTCATGAAGCTGCTTGAAATCGTGCGCGGCAAGGCGACCGCCAAGGACGTGCTGGCGACCACGCTGGCGCTGTCGAAGAAGATCAAGAAGACCGGTGTTGTGTCGGGTGTCTGCGATGGCTTCATCGGCAACCGGATGATCGAACAGTACAGTCGTCAGGCCGGATTCCTGATCGAGGAGGGCGCGTTGCCGGAGCAAGTCGACAAGGCCGTCGAGAAGTTCGGCTTTGCGATGGGACCGTTCCGCATGGGCGATCTGGCCGGCAATGATATCGGCTGGTATATCCGCAAGCGGCGTTATCTGGAAAAGCCAGAGATCACCTACTCGAAAACTGCCGACCTGCTGTGCGAACTGGGTCGCTATGGCCAGAAGACCGGTGCCGGCTGGTACGACTACAAGGCTGGAGACCGCAAGGCGTATGCCTCGTCGCTCGTCAACGACATGATCATCCAGCACTCGGCTGATATCGGTGTCGAGCGCCGCAAGATCAGCGATCAGGAAATCATTGAGCGGCTGGTTTACTCGCTGGTCAATGAAGCAGCGCACATCCTCGAAGAGGGCATTGCGATGCGCGCCTCGGATATCGACATGGTCTATCTGACCGGTTATGGCTTCCCGGTCTTCCGTGGCGGTCCGATGTTCTACGCGGATACGGTCGGCTTGCCGAACGTGCTGATGGCGATGGAAAAGCTGGCCAAGGGGCGTCATGGTGACGCCTGGACGCCGGCACCGCTGCTGGTGAAACTGGCTGCCGAAGGCAAGACCTTCAACTGACGCTGGCTCTGCAAAAATGAAAAGCCTCGCCGTGGCGAGGCTTTTCTGCTTTTGGGCACCAAACCGGCATGGTGGAAAATAGTTTGGCCCGCTAGTTAAAGTTGACCTGCATGCGTGCCGATAACGAACCACTGTAGCAACAACCGGAGAGCCTCATGAACGTTAGTGCCATAGGAAGTCAGTCCACGAATTTGTCCACCGCCAAAACCCAGCAGGCCATCGGTATCTCCGTCCTCAAGAAAGCCCTCGATAGCGAAGCGTCCACCGCCAGCGCGTTACTCGATGCGCTTCCCGCTGTACCGACTACCAGCAATTTGCCGTCCAATCTGGGCCGCAATATCAATACGACCGCCTGACAGGTCCTGCAAGAAACAGCGCACGGCCTGTCGCGCTGCGGCAGCATTGACGTTGAGCCGGATGCGATTCGATGCTGTATGAAAAGGTAACTGTGACGGTTGGCCTGTAGAACTGGTCT
Organism: Oxalobacteraceae bacterium; assembly: GCA_947445995.1. Classification (GTDB taxonomy): domain Bacteria; phylum Pseudomonadota; class Gammaproteobacteria; order Burkholderiales; family Burkholderiaceae_D; genus Actimicrobium. The sequence continues at coordinate 2,620 of CANFED010000083.1, forward strand.
ATACTTTCGCCCATCGAAGTACGGATCGCCTTTGCGACCATTCCTTTTCACTGCTTTTCTACCTGACCGGCACTCCCACCGTGTCCATATCCCCTTGACCCGACCTGCTCCCCGCCGTTCTCCCAAACGCACTTCCCGATCGTTGAATCAGCAACTCCTGATCGGCTTTTTGTGCCTGTGCGGGTTGGGAGCACTCTGCGTTTCTTTGCTACTTGGCTATGCGTTTCTGATCATCGCGCCGAACATGCCATCGCTCGATCGGGTGACCGATTACAAACCCAAGATTCCGCTGCGTGTTTTTACCGCCGATAACGTACTGATTGGTGAGTTCGGCGAAGAGCATCGTAATTTCTTGCCGATCAAACAGATCCCGACCCAAATGAAAAATGCGGTGCTGGCAATCGAAGACAGTCGTTTTTACGAGCATGGTGGCGTTGATTTCGTTGGTTTGCTGCGCGCCGTCGTCAATGACCTCGGCGGTGGTTCGGCGCAGGGAGCATCGACCATCACGATGCAGGTCGCACGTAATTTTTTCCTGACGCGCGACAAGACCCTGAGCCGCAAGATGAATGAAATCATGTTGTCTTACAAAATCGAGCGGACTTTGTCGAAAGACCAGATCCTCGAGTTGTACTTGAATGAAATCTACCTTGGCCAGCGCTCCTACGGTTTCGGCAGTGCGGCGAAAACGTATTTCGGCAAGCCGCTGGAGCAACTCAGCGTGGCGCAGTTTGCGATGCTCGCTGGCTTGCCGAAAGCCCCGTCCGCGTATAACCCGATCGTCAATCCCAAGCGCGCCCATCTTCGTCAGCAATACATCTTGCAGCGCATGCGTGAGCTCAACTTCATCACGCCAGCGCAATATGAGCAGGCGATTGTCGAAGACATCAAGGTCCGCCAGGCCGGCAAGTCCTATTCGATTCATGCGGAATACGCTGCCGAAATGGTGCGCAAGATAATGTTTGCGGAGTACAAGGACGATATTTATACGAGTGGTTTCGATGTGGTGACCACCCTGCGCGCCAAGGATCAGGAAGCGGCCTATCTGGCATTGCGGCGCGGCGTGATGAATTACGAGCGCCGTCATGGTTATCGGGGGCCGGAAGCGCTGATCGCGCTGCCATCGGATGCCGAAGAGCGCCAGGATGCCATTGATGGCGTGCTGGACAAGCATCCGGATAGCGACGAATTGCGCGCTGCAGTGGTGACGGCGGCATCGCCGAAACTGGTACGCGCGACCATGCTGTCCGGTGACAGTATCGAGATCAGCGGCGACGGCTTGCGTTTCGCTGCAGCCGGACTCAATACCAAATCGGCTGCAGCCCTGCGCATCGTTCCGGGTGCCGTGATCCGCATCAGCGAGGATGACAAGCAGCGCTGGAGCATCGTCCAGTTGCCCAATGTCTCTGCCGCCTTCGTTGCGCTCGATCCGCAAAGCGGTGCCTATCGTGCGCTGGTGGGTGGCTTCGATTTCAACCTGAACAAGTTCGATCACGTCACGCAGGCATGGCGACAACCGGGTTCGAGTATCAAGCCGTTCATTTATTCGGCGGCACTGGAAAAGGGTTTTGGTCCGGGTACGCTGATTAACGATGCGCCGCTTTCCATTCCCGCCGAAGGCGGAACGCCGTTATGGGAACCGCAAAATGACGACAACGTCTACGATGGCCCGGTCACGATGCGCTTGGCGCTGGCCAAGTCGAAGAACGTGGTGTCGGTTCGTGTGCTGCGCGCCATTACCGCACAGGCTGCGCGAGACCACATGGGGCGCTTTGGATTTGATGTCAACAAGCAGCCCAATAACCTGACGCTGGCATTAGGGACAGGACTGGTCACACCGGGCCAGATGGCCGGCGCGTACGCGGTGTTTGCCAACGGTGGTTATCAGGTCTCGCCTTACCTGATCCAGACCGTGACCGATGCACGCGGCAAGTTGTTATCGCAGGCCAAGCCAGTTCTGGTGGGCGAGGAATCCGTCCGGGTACTCGATGCCCGCAATGCCTTCATCATGGATAGCATGCTGCGTGACGTGACGCGTTACGGTACGGCCGCAGCAGCCTCACGACTCGGACGCACCGACCTGGCTGGCAAGACCGGCACCACCAACGATTCCATCGATGGCTGGTTTGCCGGCTACGGTGGTGACATGGTGGCGGTGGCCTGGATGGGATACGACAATCCGAAGTCGCTGGGTAGCCGCGAATTCGGTTCGACGCTGGCGTTGCCAGTCTGGATGAGTTTCATGCAGTCCGAGTTGCGCGGTAAAGCGTTGGCACAGCAAGGCGTGCCGGGAGGCCTCAATCGTGACTATGGCGATTGGGCTTACGCCGAATACGCGCAGGGTGGCGGGGTGCGCTCGCTCGGTCTGGATGAGCCCGGAGCAATGCCGCCGCCCTTCGAAACGGGCATCTTCGGCGAGCGGATCATTCCGCCCGATCCGTCAGCGACCCGCATGAAAGAGCTTTACGGCTTTTGATCCAGCCAATGCAAGGCACCGTGCGCTGCATGGCGACCGGTGCCGAGGCAGGCGGTGAGCAGGTAGCCGCCGGTTGGCGCTTCCCAGTCGAGCATTTCGCCGGCGCAAAATACGCCCGGCACCGCCTGCGTCATCAGTCCCGCATCAAGCCCTTCGAAACGCACGCCACCGGCGCTGCTGATGGCTTCGTCGATCGGACGCACTGCTGTCAGCGTCAGCGGTAACGACTTGATCGCGCCAGCCAGCGCCGCCGGGTTATTGAATGCCGGCTTGTCCAGCAGTTCGCGCAGCAAGCCCATCTTGACTCCCGCCAGTCCGACCCGGCTTTGCAGGTGACTGGCCAGCGAACGTGATCCGCGCGGATGATCGACTTCCGCCAAAACCCGCTCGGCATCCTTGCCTGGTACCAGGTCAAGCCGGATCGCGACCGAACCGTTGGCGGTGATCTGGTCGCGCAAGGTCGCCGAAATCGCATATACCAGACTGCCTTCGATGCCACTGGCGCTGATCATGCATTCGCCGGCGCGGGTATGAGCGACACCTGCGCCATCGGTCCAGTGGATGGCGATGGACTTGAGCGGATGACCGGCGAATTTTTCCGTGAAGTGGGGTGTCCAGCCGACATCGAAGCCACAGTTGGATGCCTGCAGCGGAGCGACTGCAATCCCGCGTGCTCCCAGCCAGGGCACCCATGCGCCGGTCGAGCCGAGACGCTTCCAGCTGCCGCCTCCGAGCGCCAGGACGACCGCGTCCGCTTGGCAGGTCAGCACGCCGTCAGGGTGATCAAAAACCAGTGCGCCATCGGCATCCCAGCCACGCCATGCATGGCGCATATGGAAACGCACGCCAGCGTTGCGCAGGCGATGCAGCCAGGCGCGCAGAAGTGGCGCGGCTTTCATGTCGACCGGAAAAATCCGTCCCGACGAGCCAACAAAGGTCGCGATCCCGAGCTTGTCGCACCAGGCGCGCAATGCGGTGGCATCGAATGCGTCGAGCATGGGTTGCAGGGCCGGGCCGCGCTCGGCATAACGGGACTGGAACGTTGTCGCCGGTTCGGCGTGCGTCAGATTCAGGCCGCCTTTTCCGGCGAGCAGGAATTTGCGTCCGACCGAAGGCATGGCGTCGTACAGATCGACGCGGACACCGGCTTCGACCAGAATTTCAGCGGCCATCAGTCCGGCCGGTCCGCCACCGATGACGATGGCGTGGCGTGCTTCGGAAGGTGTCATGTCAGCTTTCAGTCATTGGAGGGTTTGCGCGACCGCCAGGCGCGCCATACGCTTTCGCCGGAATACACCACGAGCGCCGACCAGATCGCCACAAAGCCGATCAGCCGATCGCCGCCAAACGACTCGTTGTAGAGCAGGACGCCGAGCGCCAGTTGCAGGCTGGGGCCGATATATTGCAGCAAGCCCAGCGTTGCCATCGGAATCCGGCGTGCGCCAGCGGCAAACAGCAGCAATGGAATCGCCGTGATCGGACCGGCCGCCATCAGCAGCCATTGTGATTGCGTGGGGGCATCGATGAATGCGTTCTGCTGATGCAGGGTCAGCCACGCCAGTGCGGCTAAGGCAAACGGGAACAACAGCAAGGTTTCCAGCGACAAGCCTTCGAGCGGCCCGAGTTTTGCCGTCTTGCGCATCAGTCCGTAGAAGCCGAAGGTCAGCGCCAGCATCAGCCCGATCCACGGTGGATGGCCGCTGATCCACGTCAGCCAGGCCACGCCGCAAGCCGCCAGTGCGATAGCCAGCCACTGGACCCCGCGCAAGCGTTCACCCAGCACCAGATAACCGAGCAGGACGTTGACCAGCGGGTTGATGAAGTAGCCCAGGCTGGAGTCGATGATGCGGCCATTGTTGACGGCCCAGATATAGGTGAACCAGTTGGCCGATAGCAGTACCGCGCTGAGCATGAAGGCCCCCAGCACCTTGGGCTGACGCATCGCCTCGCCCAGCCATGACCATTGCTTGCGCCAGAGCAGCACGCACAGCAGGAACAGCAGCGACCAGACCATCCGGTGCAACATGATTTGTGTCGGGGCGATGCTTTGTAGGGCTTTGAAGTAAAGCGGCAGCAGGCCCCAGATCACGTAGGCGGTGGCGGCGTAGAGCATGCCTTTGCGCATGGATGTCAATCTCGGTAGAAGGAGCGCGCGGTAATGCGGGCAGGGGCGCAATTATGCCATTTGTTGCCTCGCTGACCTGTATTTTTGATTTCACGCAGGTGCCCGGCGCGATGTGTGCTCATTACTTGCCGGGATGTCGAAGGTCCTGGCCGCTGTATTGCAATCATTACTTTAAAGCAACAAGTATCTTTGCGTTGCCAATTTTATTGCTGTTGGTTGTGACTAATTTTGTTCAATCGTCTATTTTAAAATTGCAATATCGGGAAATTAAGTGGCATCTCGCACCAGCAATGGTCCGCACTTTTACGTCGCATTGATCTGACGAAAGTCATTCAACATGGGGAAAAAAGTCCAGTCACTAAAAAGTACTGCCGTTACGACCGTGCTCCTGGCGCTCTTCCGCGTTGCCAATGCTGGAGAAAGCGGCAATCTTGTAACGGATCGCCCGGACTTTGTCGAATCCAGTGATGTCGTCGGTGACGGTCGATTCGGGGTAGAGGTGGGGCTGGCGGTAGAACGGACCCGTCGCGATACCTTCAGAGCACGCACGATGTCGACCCCGGTGCTGCTGCGCATGGGCATCGGCCAGGCCTGGGAACTCCGCGTCGAAACCGATGGCCGCGTCGTCCAGCGCCTCGATGACCTGACACAGGGAATCCGGATGACCGACCTCGGTTATGCCGACGTATCGATCGGGGCAAAGTGGCACGTGCTGGACGAAAGTGCGACCACGCCATCGGTCGGCGTACTCGCCCATATCGATCTCGATAGCGGTTCCCCGATATTTCGCGGGAATGGATTGCGTCCGTCATTGCGTTTGGTCGCAGAATGGGATTTACCGGCTGGAATGTCCCTCGGCGTCATGCCAGGCGCAGCGCTGAACAAGAGTCCGGACGGCACGCACAACTGGAGCGGCATTTTTGCGGCCGTCCTTGGCAAGTCGCTGAGCGAACAAACCCGCACTTTCATTGAAATTGCCTTGCCACGGATTGCGCGTATCACGCATGGCGGTACCCTCGCGACAATCGACACGGGTATTACCTACCTGCTCTCACCGGCATGGCAAATCGATACGGCGCTTTACAAGGGACTGAACCGGAACACCGCTGACCTGATATGGACGGTTGGCTTGTCCAGCAAATTCTAAAGTTAGTGATAGGCCGCGCAGCCCTCGGCAGCACAACGTGACGTCGACAGGCTTGCGAGACTTCCTGCCATTGCGCCCGGTACAATGCGGCTTCATTTTTAACCGCTGAACCGAGCTTCCCATGACAGACACAATCCGCCTGGCCAAACGCGTTGCCGAAGAACTCGGCTGCTCCCGCACCGAAGCCGAGCAGTTCATTGAAGGTGGCTGGATTACGGTCGATGGCGTACTCACCGAAGAATCTGGCGCGCGGGTCAATGCGGCGCAGGCGATCGTGCTGTTGCCCGGTGCGGTACCGGCACCGCTGGACCCGGTAACGATCCTGTTGCACAAGCCGGCAGGCTTGCGCACCATCGACGCGATTGATCCCGAGCAAGGTTGGATCACGCCAGGGACCTTAGGCCCGGACGATCGCTCGGGCTTGCGTTTCCTGCGGCGTCACACCAAGGCACTGACCTTGACCAATCCGCTCGAAGACAGCGCCAGCGGCCTGCTGGTGCTGACGCAGGATTGGCGCATCGAACGTGCGCTGGTGCAGGAAGCCAATCGCATCGAGCAGGAGTTTGTCGTCGAAGTGATTGGCACGCTCGATGAAGCGGCAATGGAATTGCTGACGCACGGCCTGAAATGGAATGGCAAGCCGATGACCTCGATGAAAGTGAGCTGGCAAAGCGAGCACAAATTACGTTTCGCGATCAAGGCCGCCGAGCGGGGGCAGATTCCCTACCTGTGCGAGAAGGTCGGTTTGCAGGTGGTGTCGATCAAGCGACTACGCATCGGACGGATGTCGATGGCAGCGCTGCCGGTCGGGCAGTGGCGGTATTTGCTGGGGTATGAACGGTTCTGATTGAGGTATCGGCGTGCTAATCGTGCAGGGTGCAATAACCGCAGGGCATTGCACCAAATGAACCGCTCGACGTCGCCAATTCCAAAGCGGTTCTTCGCGTTGCGGTGATAGGTGCGCTGCGGTGCAATGCCCTTCGGTTATTGCACTCTACGGTTTGCCAGCATGCCGTGCCGGGAAATTATTTCCGCCCGGCTCTCGCGACGGCGACCGGGCTCTTGCGTACTGGCCTGGCCTGTGCGCTTGGCGTGCGTGTGACGGCACCGCCAGCGCGCGGCTTGTTCTGGCCGAACTTTTTTGCCAGCTTCTCCGGGCTTGGTGTTTCGCGTCGGCGTTCAATGGCCATCAGTCCCGGCGTCGGGGCCGAATGGCGCGGCACCAGATGCTTTTCGCCGCTGCCGATCAGATCGGAACGCCCCATGCGCTGCAAGGCCTCGCGAATGATCTCCCAGTTGTCGGGATCGTGATAGCGCAGGAACGCCTTGTGCAATTTTCGGATCTTGCCGGTCCGGACGGTCTCGACCGCTTCCGAATCAGCCGTGACCTTGCGTAGCGGATTCTTGCGCGTGTGGTACATCGTCGTGGCCAATGCCATCGGCGTCGGCATGAAGGTCTGGACCTGATCAAGGCGGAAGTTGTTTTTCTTCAGCCAGAGTGACAAGTTCAGCATGTCTTCATCGGTGGTGCCCGGATGGGCGGCGATGAAGTACGGGATCAGGTATTGCTCCTTGCCGGCTTCTTTCGAATACTTCTCGAACAATTCCTTGAACTTGTCGTAGGCACCCATGCCCGGCTTCATCATCTTCGACAACGGGCCTTCTTCGGAATGCTCGGGTGCGATTTTCAGCAAGCCGCCGACGTGGTGGGTGACCAGTTCCTTCACATATTCAGGCGAGCGCACAGCGAGGTCATAGCGTACGCCGGAGCTGATCAGGATTTTCTTCACGCCGGGAATTGCGCGGGCTTTGCGGTACAGCTGGATCAGCTTGCTGTGGTCGGTGCCGAGGTTCGAACAGATGGTCGGGTAGACGCAGGACAGGCGCCGGCACGATTCTTCGATGGTCTTTTCCTTGCAGGCCAGCCGGTACATGTTGGCGGTCGGGCCACCCATGTCGGAGATGGTGCCGGTGAAGCCCTTGGTCTTGTCGCGGATCAGTTCGATTTCGCGCAGGATCGATGGCTCCGAGCGGCTCTGGATGATGCGACCTTCGTGTTCGGTAATCGAGCAGAAAGTGCAGCCGCCGAAGCAGCCGCGCATGATATTGACCGAAAACCGGATCATGTCCCAGGCCGGGATCTTGGCCTTGCCATAGCTCGGATGCGGCGCACGGGCGTAGTTCATGTCGTAGACGCCATCCATTTCGTCCATCGCCAGTGGCAGCGGTGGCGGATTGAGCCAGACGTCGCGTTCACCGTGGGCCTGGACCATTGCACGGGCATTGCCGGGATTGGATTCGAGATGAAAAACCCGTGAGGCGTGCGCATACAGCACCGGGTCATCCTTGATCGCGTCGTAACCGGGCAGGCGGATCACGGTCTTGTTGCGGATTTCTTTCAGGGCGGCCTGACGCTCTTCACGGCTCAGGATCAGGATCGGCTTGGCCACGACGGTCGGCTCGGCATTGGCGGTGCCACAGCTGGTCGGTTCCTTGGTTTTCATTTCGTACGGATCGGGATGCGCTTCGACGCGGCCCGGTGTGTCGACCCGTGTCGAGTTCGCTTCGGTCCAGTCTTCGGCTGGCAACCAGCCACGCGACACCATGAAGGCGGTTCCGCGCAGGTCGCGGATTTCCTTGATCGGTTCTCCGGCCGCGATGCGGTGCGTGAGGTCCACCAGTGCGCGCTCGGCATTGCCGAACAGCAGGATGTCGGCTTTCGAATCCGGTAGCACCGAGCGGCGCACCTTGTCGGACCAGTAATCGTAATGGGCGATGCGACGCAGGCTGGCCTCGATACTGCCGATGACCACATTGGCGTCCGGATAGGCTTCACGGGCACGCTGTGCATAGACGACCAGCGCCCGGTCAGGCCGCTTGTTAGCTTCGCCGTTGGGCGTATACGCATCATCGGAACGGATCTTGCGATCGGCCGTATAGCGGTTCACCATCGAGTCCATGTTGCCAGCGGTGACACCGAAATACAGGTTGGGTTTGCCAAGTGAACGGAAGGCATCGACAGACAACCAGTCCGGCTGCGCAATGATGCCGACGCGGAAGCCCTGTGCCTCCAGCAAGCGACCGATCAGTGCCATGCCGAAGCTCGGGTGATCGATGTAGGCGTCACCGGTCACCAGAATCACATCGCAGCTCTCCCATCCCAGGACGTCCATTTCTGCACGCGACATTGGCAGGAAAGGGGCAGGTTTGCCAAGCGCAGGACGGTTGGCAACGCGGTGGGCGGGATAGGCGAAGAGATTTTTCGGGGATTCCATAAGCGATGCGTCCTCACGTGAGGCGGGTCGTGTTCAAGGTTGGGAAGCGCGCAGTATGACAGCTTTAACCGGACCCGCGTTGACGGTTGTAAGCTAACTGGGGGGATAACCGGCTTTGTTACTTGACGGTTTCTCGATGTTGGGTTCTACTGCGCGCACGCACAGTGAGCCATTTCGGGTGTTGCATCGCTCTTAAAGGTGTCATCAGGTCACAACCACCGTTCGCCTTGGGCACATCCGTATGACGTTTTCGTTCTCATTTGTACGATTGATGTTCTTGGTCTTCATGCTGGGCTGCCTCCAGTTTTCCGGGATGGTGCAAGCAGAATCGGTCTTGCGCGTACTGGCGTGGCCGGGTTATGCCGACGCCGACTTTGTTGCCGCGTTTGAAAAAAATACCGGCGCGCGCGTCGAAGTGTCCTTCGTCAATACTGATGACGAACTCTGGACCAGACTGTCAAAAAATAATGGTGGTGACTTCGATGTCTTCGCTGTCAATACGGCAGAGCTGCAGCGTTACATCGACAAGGGTCTGAGTGCGCCACTCAACCTGGCCGAGATCCCTAACCAGGCCAACCAGTTACCACGGTTTCGCCATAGTGCTGCCATCCCTGGCCTGATGCGTGGACAAAACCTGTACGCCATTCCGTTCACCTATGCCGAGATGGGACTGATCTACAACCGCAAACTGGTGACGCAGGAGCCGTTATCGATGGAAGCGATGTGGGATCCGCAATAT